>JAJYCM010000315.1 GCA_021778375.1 Bacteroidota bacterium | reverse complement strand
TTAGGCAAAGGTTGCGTGCTCAGATTTAATTGAATTGTTTTATAAAAGAAAAAAGAAACAAAAAAGAAAGTACTCTACGGTGGTATTGACTATAATAAATTAGGTACTCGAAGGAGAAATCCCATGTTCAATTCGACCATCTAAGCTTTACAAGGGGATTTCTCACCGGCTTAAGCCGGATTCGAAATGACAATTATTTGTGTGTCGTATCTAATGAGCTTGCAAGCAGGTAGGTTCTCTGTGTTAAATTTTTATAAATGATAGTTTTTAGAAGTAACCAGTAGTAATATGGTTTAGAATAATTTTATAGATCAGATACTAATATCTATCAAGTTTAAAATTTTCGCCAAGATAAAGTTTCCTTACCTCAGCATCTTCAGCTAATTCATGAGCTTTGCCTTGTTTAAATATTAAACCGTTTATTAAGATATAAGCATTATCTACTATACTTAAAGTTTCATGCACATTATGATCGGTAATTAAAACACCGATTCCCCTATTCTTTAAATTTGCAACAATACTCATAATATCTTCCACGGCAATTGGATCAACGCCGGCAAACGGTTCATCAAGCAAGATAAAACTTGGGTCAGTAGCAAGCGACCGTGCAATTTCGGTCCTTCGTCTTTCACCACCGCTCAACTGGAAGCCCATACTTTTTCTAATATGAGTAATACTAAGGTCTTCCAATAATTTTTCACATTTTTCTTTTTTCTCTTTGACGGGAATAGGTACCACTTCCAGAATTGCCATGAGATTATCCTCGACAGAAAGCCTTCTGAATATAGAAGCTTCCTGTGGTAAATAGCCAATTCCCATTCGGGCTCTTTTGTACATAGGCACTTTGGTAATGTCGGAATCATCCAAATAAACTTTTCCACCGTCCGGTCTAATCATTCCAACAATCATGTAAAAAGTAGTTGTTTTGCCTGCTCCGTTAGGTCCAAGAAGACCTACAATCTCACCTTTTGAGACTTCAACTGAAGCACCGTTTACCACGGTTCTCTTCTTATAAATTTTTATTAGATTTTCGCTTTTTAACTTTGTTGCCATAAAATTGAAAACAGTAATAAGTGATAAACTTAAAATAATTTTTCTACTGTCTTTTATAATTAAGCATTGATTTTTCCAATCCGCTCAATAATTTTTCTTTTGTTGGTCGGTTGTTATAAAAAACATAATCCGGAAGAGTAAAAGACAATTCATTTCCTTTAACTTTTATTTCGGGATAATATTCACTGTTTGGTGTACCATATAAATTGACCCGGCTAACTTTCTTATCTTCAAAATAAATTTTTGCCGTTTGCGAAGATGACTTAATTAACCCGTTAGGAGAATTATCATCATAAAGATAATAAATACTATATACTTTACCATGAACATCCGTCTCTTTAATCCCCGATTCATTAAAATGAATTTTTAGAGTATCACCAGATATTTGGTCAAACCGTAACGGGTAATTTTTATTTTGAGAAAGAATGAATGCATTTTTGTTCACATTCAAAAGGTCAATCTTATTATCGTGCATAAAGATAATAACCGAATCGCCTGTTAGCTGAGAATTTTCGAACCAAATAATCGGTTGACCTGCTTTGGGGTTTACTTTGTAGGTAACTATTTTTCCAACATTCCGATAATATTCGGAGTAGTCGTTCTTTGATGCAAAACTTCCTTTAACAATTTCGACGGAATCTTCAGCCTTAAAAATATTCAGCGTGTCGCGATAAGCTTCCAAACGTTTGGATTTAATTACAAGGGTATCCATCTTTAAAGTTTTGACAGAATCTTTTCTATCATTAAAAGAGGTATCCGGTTGATAGATATAGGAAGAATCAATTTGAATAAGGAGAGGGTTTTTATCAATCAAAGAATAAAATTTTTGGGGATAATCTTCCAGGTGATCACCGTATATCTTAGTGTTGTTAGATTTATTTTTTATAAGGACATTATTAGTAGCAAAAGTAATTCTCGATTCCCTGAAATGGGTTAGACTGTCGGCTTCAATTATATTATTTGATTGAATAATTTTTACATTACCGACAGCAATTGCTTTTCCTTCATTTTTGAAATAAGTTAATTCATTTGATGTTAAAGTAGATGAGGTATCAACAAGAGTAACTCTACTTTTGAAAACAGCTTTATTCAAATCAAAGAAATAATCTCCCGAGTCTGCAGTCAAAATTACTTTTTTATCATTTAATTTAACGCCTGAATTAGATTCTGCTTTTCGATCATTCCCGAAATAATAACCGTGATCAGTAGTAATAGTTAAAGTATCCTGCTTAGCAACCACATTGCCGATTAATTCAGCTTTATTTTGAGAAACAAAACGGACAGCTTTATCGCAAGTTATAATAACATTGCCTTGAGTAATCACTACATTTCCATATACTGTGTCGATGCTTTCCCCATTGATATTATGGAAAACATCCTTTCCACCCGTAACAGTGATTGATTGTTGTTGAGCATAGCTTATGCCGCTAAGGAGAAAAATTATTAGAAATAATCTACGTTTATTGATAGTCATTTCGATTATTTTCGTTTAGATTTGGATGATTTAGGTATTGGCTCAATTTTATTTTTCACACTGTCGACGCGAGTTACATAGGTAATGTTATATATAGTATAATTTCGTAAATTTTGATCCGACTCAAATCCGTATCCCTGGATTTTTTCTTTTGGTGAAATAATTGTTACGAACTTATCTGAGACAATTTTTCTATCTTTATTACGCCACATTAATTCTTGAGTTTTGAGAGTTATGCCACTGTCGCTAACTGCAACTACACTATCATTTGCGTATAAATCATTTGTTATATTGTTAACTTTTCCTTTAAGCGCAGTCAAGGTAGTTGTTTTAATTCCGTTTTCGTTAAAAAAATCTACTTGAATCGAACTGTCAAGCAATGTTTCAGGAGGTTTATCAAACATCCTCATATGACCATAATATAAAATTGCCTTGGTTTTCCCGGAGTCACTGAATATTACATTTGAGTTCCATCCTTCCTGGACAGGAAGCCTTGTAACTTGCATCGACGCATCAATTGTGGGTTTTACTTTTTGACTGCTACACCCGGCGAAAATGAAAATAAAAACTAAGAGGAAAGAAATCTTCATCTTTGTCGCAGACCGAGATTAATTAGATCATGAAGATGAACAATCCCAATCGGTTTATTTTCATCTTCGGTGATAACTAAAGTAGTAATCTTAAAATTTTCCATTTGCTGAAGAGCGAAAGAGGCAAGATAATTTGCTCTCATTACTTTTGGATTACGGGACATAATATCTTTTGCAGTCAGGTTCTTTATTTCCAAAGTTTTTTCCAGAAGCCTGCGTAAGTCGCCATCGGTAATAATTCCGGTAAGGTCACCGTTATTATTGACAACGCAAGTTGTTCCCAATCGCTTAGATGTAATTTCCAGTAT
>JAJYCM010000028.1 GCA_021778375.1 Bacteroidota bacterium | reverse complement strand
ATTTAAGCGGAGTACCTGCGGTGATATCTTTTGCGGGAATAGCCTTACCGGTGATCTTATTAAAAATATTTTTAGCATATTGCTTGGAGATCAATCCTTTCTCGGGTACCGGATAAAAATCAGAATCGCCAAGGTATTTGGTTCTATCTGCAAAAGCATATTTCATAGTTTCAACCAAATCATGAATATACTTACTGCTTCCCCATTCTCCTTCTTTGAAATGAAAGTTTTCTAAAACATTAAGCATTTCAACTAATGCAATTCCTCCGGAACTTGAAGGAGGCATTGAAACTATTTTATATCCGCGATATGTGCCATAAACCGGTTCACGCTCGACAGGCTGATATTTTTCAAGATCTCCTTTTGTTATGTAGCCTCCCAGCGCTTTAATTTGTTCCACTAACAGTTCAGCAGTTTTTCCTTTATAAAAGCCATTACTTCCCTCTTCCTTAATAAGTTCAAGAGTATTTGCCAAGTCTTTCTGGAAAAACATATCTCCCGGTTTATATGGTTCGCCATGATTTGCAAAGATTTTAAATGAGGATGGATATTTTTTAAAGTCATGGAGATAATCTTTAAATGATTCGGCAGTAGAAGTATCAAGTATAATGCCATTTTTTGCAAGATCAATAGCGGGCTGAATTACTTCCGATAAATCCATAGTGCCATACTTCTTCAGAGCGTAAATAAGTCCCGCAACACTTCCGGGAACTCCGGCAGAAGTAGCTCCTTCCTGGCTGAGGTTAGGGTCAAAGTTTTCATTTTTATCTAAGAACATATTCTTAGTAGATTTTAGGGGAGCTTCCTCACGATAATCGATTGCAGTATTTTTCCCATTCTTAAGGTGAATTACCATATATCCGCCGCCGCCAAGATTACCGGCGTATGGATAAGTAACGGCAAGAGCAAAACCAACAGCAACTGCGGCATCTACTGCATTGCCGCCTTTTTTGAGAATCTCTAAGCCTACATTAGTTGCTAATCCATTTGCAGAAACAACCATTCCTTTTTTTGCTTCAACAGGTTGATTTATTTGTGCGTGAAGTGTTCCAAATGAAAATGAAATTAATAGAACGAATAATATTACAGACTTTTTAGAACAAATTGATTCTTGCGTCAACTTTGAATCCTTTTTCTTTAAGTTGCTTTAGAATAATCTTAGTCAATTCATTTACTTGCTGCAGAGACTCCGTAAGATTTTGGTAAACCTTTGGATCATATAATACTTTCCCGACATTATTCTGTTTATTCTTAATTTCATCAGTTAACCCGTTTATCTTGGTAACAAGAGAGTCCGTACTTTTCAAGACCTTTGCGGCTTCCTTAATAGTTTGGGACATATCGCTTTTATTATCAGCAATAAATGTCTTTGCTTCATCAGTTAAGGCAACGCTGTTTGAAGTAATCTTTTTAATGCTCGAAAGATTCTCGTCAACTAAAATGTTTAGCTTTTTAGTTAGCTCACTTAGGTTAGCTAGAGAAGACTTTACATCATTATTTATTTGCCGGTCTGTTAAATATTTATTTAGTGAAGTTAAAGTTACGTTTACATTTTTTACCGTTTTCAATAAGTCATCCTGAGCAGAGCCAACCATAGACATTACCGAAGCCACATCTCCGTAAAAAACACCGGTTTGCATTTGGTTATAATCTATTTGTTCAGGCGATGAACCGGGAAGAATATCAACTTTTTTACCGCCCATTAAATCAGTCATCGAAATTGCAAACTTTGCGTCTTTTCTAAGGTCAACATCGTTATCAAGGATTAGTTTGACGATAACTTCATTATCTTTCATCGAGATATTTTCGACATGCCCTTTGAGAACGCCGTTTACAGTAACATTATCTCCGATCGCAAGCCCGGATACATTATTAAATTCCACGCTTATCGATTTTTCTTTGGTAGCAAAAGTAATATTTTTTGCCCAACCGAGAATCCAAATGAAAAGGATGATGCCGGCAATAAACATTACCCCGACTTTAATCTCTGTTTTTCTTTGGTCTTTCATTTATTCATGTTTCGTTTTAAAAGTTCTTTAATGTTGTTTAGTTCATCTTTAGTAATCACACTATCTTTCGTTAACATTACTTTTATGGAATCTGCGAATTCGCCGATAGACTTTCCGGAATCATTATCAACTTTTTTTATTCCCGAAACGTAATCCTTGATCAATATTCTTAATGAATCTTTCTCTGGCGATTCTTTAATTCTTCCCAGATTTTCATCTAAGCTTTTTGTAATCAAATACCGACCGGGTATTAATATTATTTCGTTAAATTTATACCTTACAAAATATGCAATAACTGCTGTGATAATAGTTAAAGCTATAATTAATTTTACAAAACAACCTTTCTTCATTTCTCAGATTCCGGTGGAAGCTTTTCAATATGAACTTTTTTAATTCTCTTATTAGACACTTCTTTTACCGTAAACTTATAATTTTTTAATATAAAAGAATAACCATCCTTCGGAATATGACCTGCCTGGTTAAGCACCAAACCGCCAAGAGTCTCATAATCTTCATCTTCGGAAGAAAAATCCTCCTCAAGCAATTCGTTTAACTCGCTTACAGGAATTTTGCCAAGCACATTATATTGGCTTTCATTAACTATTGTAAAAGACGATTCTTCCTTATCATATTCATCTCTTATTTCACCGACAATTTCTTCAAGAATATCTTCCATAGTGATTAAGCCCGCGGTACCGCCGTACTCATCAACAACTATAGCAATATGCATTTTCTTTTCCTGAAATTCGTACATCATATCGTTTATCATCTTTGCCTGAGGTATAAATAATACTTTACGGGCAATTTGCCTAATAGTAATCTGACGTCTTAGCTCTTCATTTTTAAGATACGGCAAGATATCTTTAGCGTAAATAACTCCGACAATTTTATCCAGGTCATTTTCATAAAGAGGAATTCTGCTGTGCCCGGAAGAAGTAATTATCTCTAAAAGTTCATTAAAATTAGTATTAACATCAACCGAAATTATATCAACGCGAGGTGTCATTATTTCTTGAACAGTAACTGATTTTAAGCTTACAATGCTTTTTATTAGTCCTTGTTCTTCTTCTTCAATCGTTCCTCTTTCCTGGCCAATGTTTGCAAGCTCCGAAATTTCATCATGCAAAATAACTGAATTTGCTTTATTAAATTTTAATCTTGAAATGGAAAGCTTTATAAACTCTGTAAAGATTTCAGCTACCGGATATAGGATAACGCTAAGCCAATATAATGGGACGGCGACCATTTTTGCTAACGTCAGAGGTCTTTTTGACGCCCACACTTTCGGGACTAATTCACCAAAGAGAATAATTAATATTGTCAGTAAAATTATTTCAATTGTAAGTATAATATTCCTTGGGAAAGAAGTAAGCGTCGCAATGTCTAAAGCTATTGAAACGGCAATTATTGAGGCTCCAACGTTTACTATCGTATTGCCAATTAAAACCGTGACCAATAATCTTTTGGGCTGTTCAAGAAGAGTATTTAGGTACCGGTAGATAATTGGATTGGATGATAAGACCTTTTTAATTTTCTTCCTGTCAAGAGAAAAAAGCGCCACTTCAGATCCGGAGAAGAAGGCGGATAGAAAAAATAATAAGATTAAGATTGATAATTTGTAATACCAGTGGAAGAACAAATATTAATAAATCCTATAATGTTGAACAAATAAAAAAAAACCCATCCGCCTTACCCTCTTCAGTTAACTCTTAGAAGAGAGTAAGTAGGTTGAGCAAATTACTTAGAATGGAAGATCATTATTACTATCAACATTAACATCCGGTTCGTTAACATTGCTACCAGCTGATGATTCATCCGTATAGACTGATCCACTGCCTTCGCTACTTCCGCCTCCGCTTGCTTCAAGAGGAATTAGTTTGTCAGCCACTATATCAGTTGAATATCTTTTAATTCCTTCTTTATCCGTGTACTCTTTTTTTGTGAGTCTTCCTTCGATATAAAATTTTTTTCCTTTTTTCAGATTATCCTTAAAATAGTCAGAAAGATTAAATGCAACAATATTGTGCCAGGTAGTTTCATTTACCCAATTACCGTCTTTACCTTTGTATCCATAAGTAGTTGCCATCGAAAAATTAGAAACGGAGACATTATTATTTGTAAATCTTGTTTCGGCGTCTTTACCTAAGTTGCCAATCAACATAATTTTATTTAATGAAAAAGCCATTTTTCCTCCGGATTTTTTTATTTATATAAACACATTTAATTTAATAATTCTCTCGAACAAAAACTATAAGGATGATAAATATTTAATGCGAAAATTAGCTAATTTAAACATTGGTTAGCTGTTTTTAATTGAGATGAGAATCATGGTCCTTTTTGCATAATGCCCCCTAATCTTCAGTCTTGAATTATATTTCCCAAATCATTTTGCAAGAAAAGTTTTGAGAAACATTGTTTAGAAAAGCAATCGAAAAACTGAATTATTCAGATTTTACAAACTGTATTTGCACTTTACTAACTTCAGAGTCAAAATAGGAAAGACTATTATAATTGTCAACAAAACAATTGTTCTACAATTACATTTCGGAACATCTCATTACCTTTCAACATGAGGATTTTTTTTGACGAAATTTAGAATAAAAATTCAGGAGTAAAATTTTTCTATTAGATTTACCGAGTAATTATATTTTATCTTTTCCTTTTCATCGGACGTTCACTATTTATGTGGAAAAAATTACCCACATGATTTTAAACCTTGTGATGGGCTAGTGCATCTAAATCTTACATTTTAATAATATTTAATATAGAAATAAATTTTATCTAGAAAGAAATTAAATTATTTTAGGATTAAAAAATTATAGGCAAAGACAAGAATGACATTGGGAATGTTAAAAACTGTTAATAAATATTTTCTTCTTATACTTACGGCAGTGTTAATTGTGATTACCACTGCGCACGCTCAGTACTTTGGAAAAAACAAAGTAACATATGATAATTTTGATTTCAAAGTTTTGCACACAGAACACTTTAATATTTATTATTATCCGGAAGAAAAAGAAGGAGTTGATTTTGCTGCACGACTTGCAGAGCGTTGGTATAGACGCCACTCGGTTTTAATGGATGATACTTTAATGGGAAAACAAACTTTAATTTTATATGACGGTTTTCCGCAATTTTCCGAAACAAACGTTACTCAAGGTCAAATCGGTCAAGGTACCGGCGGATTTACCGAGCCAATTATGCGACGTGTTGTTTTGCCTTTTGCGGGTCCTCTTGATGAAACAAGCCATGTAATAGGTCACGAGCTTGTTCATGCCTTTCAATTTGATGTTACTAGCGGCAGACGCGGTGAAAATAAAGGAGGCTTCCCAATTGCGGCTCAAATGCCGCTCTGGTTTATTGAAGGTATGGCTGAGTATTTTTCGCTCGGCCCCGATGATCCCAATACTGCAATGTGGATGAGAGATGCTACCCTAAGAAAACTTCCTGATATTTCCGATCTTAACAATCCTAAATATTTCCCTTACCGCTATGGCCAATCATTACTTGCTTTTATGGGAGGAAAATGGGGCGATTATAAAATTATTAGATTGTTAAAAGTTGCAGCCCACCTTGGCAGCATGGATAAAGGTATTGACAGTGTTTATCATATAAAGCCTGACACACTATCAAAGGAATGGCATCAAGCACTGCATGCTGCTTATGATTCATTAGCAAAAGTTACTTCTAAACCGGATGTCTATGGAAAAGAATTAATCTCTGAGAAGCAAGGTGGAGGTGCAATGAATCTTTCCCCGGCACTTAGCCCTGACGGTTCAAAGTTGGTTTTATTTTCATCAAAGGACCTTTTTGCAATGGACCTTTATCTTGCCGATGCAAAAACAGGTAAAATTGAAAAAAATATTTTTAGAAGCGAACTTAATACACATCTGCAAAATCTTGAATTTATTAATTCCGCGGGTGCATGGAGCCCCGACAGCAAGCAGTTTGTTTTCGCCGGCACTGTAGAAAACCGTCCTATCCTTACTATAATTGATGTTAATGATGGGAAGGAAGTGCGCGAAATAAAATTCCCAAAACTTGCGGAGATATTTAACCCCGCTTGGTCTCCTGACGGACGCTATATTGCTTTTTCAGCTTTAGCAAACGGCTTATCAGATCTTTTTATTTATGATTTAAAAACCGATTCTCTTAAAAGATTAACGAACGATGCCTACGCCGACCTTCAACCTGCATTTTCACCTGACGGGAAAACTATCGCTTTTGTTACGGACAGGTTTACAACTGACCTTTCCGATTTGAAAATCGGGAACTATCAACTTGCACTTTATAATATTGCATCGGGGAGAATTGAAAAAACAGGCAGTTTCAAAGACTCAAAGAATATTAATCCACAATGGTCGCCCGATGGAAAAAACATTTACTTTCTTTCGGATAGAAATGGAATAACTAATATTTACAAATTAAATTTGAGTTCCGGAATTATCAATCAAGTTACAAATCTATTTGTTGGAGTAAGTGGAATAACCGGACTAAGTCCTGCACTTTCAGTAGCTGCCAATAAAAATTATATTACATATAGCGTTTTTGATGATGGCAAGTATAATATTTATTCAATCGACTCCTCGAAGATAATGGATGGAATTCCGGTAATTCCTAAATATACATTTACAGATCCAGGAGAGCTTCCGCCGGCCAAAAGATTCGGAAATGTGCTTACAAATAATTTAGAAGACCCGAATTTTGGTTTGCCAGCAGATACAACTTTTAATACTACAAAATATCATCCTACTCTAAGATTAAGCGGTGTCGGTCAACCATCAGTCGGCGCCGGCGTTGATCAATTTGGAACATACGTCGGAGGCGGTGTTGCATTATTCTGGAGCGATTTACTTGGTGATTATAATTTATCAACTGCTCTTCAAATTGAATCCGGCAACGGGATAACAAATATTTTTGGTTTTGTCGGTTATATGAATACCAAAGATAGGTGGAATTGGGGTGGAGTCGTTCAGCAAGTACCGTATTATATTACGGGGTACAATATTGGTTACGGAACAATAAACGGTACACCTGCTTATGTCCAACAACAATATATTTATAAGGAAACCGACCGTGAGGTATCGGGCGTTTTAGCCTATCCTTTCAATCAATCATTTAGGCTTGAATTAAGCGCAGGTTATAGAAATATTAGTTTTGATAACGAAGTAATAACTCAGGCAACTTCTTTATATGACGGTTCAGTTCTAATAAACAACACTCAAGCTCTTCCGCATGATGCCGCATTAAATCTAGCCACCATAGACGCCGCATTAGTCTTTGACAACAGTTATTTCGGCGCAACAAGCCCGTTGCTAGGTACAAGATTCCGAATCGATGTACAGCCGGTTTTAGGTTCGATTAGCTGGGAAAATATACTATTAGATTTCAGACAATACTTTTTACCTGTGAAACCTTTTACGATTGCTTTAAGAATTCTCCACGCCGGAAGATACGGCAGCGGTTCAGATGATAATCGTCTTTCCCCTCTTTTCCTAGGTTACCCGGGACTTGTAAGAGGATATGACAGTCAAACTTTTACAGATCAAGAGTACGCAGATACATCCGCCGGTTCGGTAATAAATAGATTGTTCGGTAGTAAGTTGCTAATCACTAATTTAGAATTACGCTTTCCACTTTTTGGCATATTAGGACTAGGCTCCGGATATTACGGATACTTCCCGATTGAATTAGCGGCTTTTTATGATGCAGGAATAACCTGGACAAATACAGAAAAACCTTTCTTCCTTGGCGGGACGGAACAACCTGTGAGAAGTTACGGAGCAGCAATAAGAATAAATTTATTTGGATATGCTGTTGGCGAAGTTGACTACGTCCGCCCGATAGATCGACCTGACATCGGTTGGCTATGGGAATTTAATTTAACCGAAGGATTCTAAATGTATTTTTTCAAATTTATAAATTTAGGTATATAATGAAATTTGCCAAAAGATTAGATAGGCTTCCTCCTTATCTTTTTGCTGAGCTAAATGCAATTAAGCTGAAGAAGCGCCAGCAAGGGATAGACATGATTGATCTCGGAATGGGCAATCCCGACCAAGCCACTCCCAAATTTATAGTGGACAAACTAAAACAAACTATTGATGACGCTAAAACCCACCGTTATTCAAGATCGCAGGGAATCCCCGGAATTTTAAAAGCAATATCACGCAAATACAAACGCGATTTTGATGTCGATATTGACCCGGAAAAAGAAGCTGTCGCGACAATCGGAAGTAAAGAAGGATTAGCGCATCTTTGCCTGGCAACGCTTGATGCCGGTGATGTAGTGCTTGTACCGAATCCAACTTATCCTATTCATATATACGGAGTAATTGCGGCAGGCGCAAATGTAATTTCGATTCCTTTAAGTAAAGAAAATAATTTCGTACCAGATCTATCTTTGATTACCCGTGATATGTGGCCTCAACCAAAGATGTTAATCCTAAATTTTCCAGCTAATCCAACAACAGCCGTCGTTGATCTTTATTATCTTAAAGAAATTGTTGCATTCGCCAAAAAGACCGACATGATAATCGTTCACGACATGGCTTACAGCGATATAGTTTTTGATGGAACAAAGGTGCCGTCAATTCTTCAGGTTCCCGGTGCAAAAGAAGTGGCAGTAGAATTTTTTACTATGTCTAAAAGTTATAACATGGCAGGATGGCGAGTTGGATTTTGTGTCGGCAATGCAGAGATATGCAAAGCTCTGGCAAAGCTAAAAAGTTTTTACGATTACGGGATATTCACACCTATTCAAGTGGCTGCAATAGCCGCCCTCGACTCCCCTCCTTCGGTGACTAAAGCAATTGCGGAGGTATATACTAAGCGGCGGGATGTTCTTGTAGATGGTTTAAACAGTGCCGACTGGATTGTAGAAAAGCCAAAAGCAAGTATGTTTGTCTGGGCGCCGATTCCAGATAAGTTTAAAGCTATGGGCTCACTTCAGTTTTCTAAAATGCTTATTGATAAAGCAGAGGTAGTTACTTCTCCGGGAATCGCTTTTGGAGAATACGGCGAGGGATATTTAAGAATTTCAATGGTTGAAAATGAACAACGAATTAAGCAAGCAGTAAGAAATATTAAAAAGCTAATGGATAAATAAGTTCAGTTTGTTGGATGAAAAAGAAAACTGCATTAGAAAATATTCTTAAGGATACAACTTCAGGCTCTACTGACTTATTATTAAGGTTAAATGAGATTGTCAAAGCAAATCTTGATAATAGATCTAATTTAAAGTTATTATTAAAAACCGTAAGACAAAAGTTTCAATCGTTTGAAGTAATCCAGAATTATTTGAGGCAGATTGAATCATATAATAAAAAGACTTCTAACAAATCATTAAAAGAATTTGTTGATGGATTTACACACGGTCAAGACCAGAGTGTTGAAGCAATTTACGAAAATGCATTGCCTTATTTGAGAAAAGTGAATACTGTTCTCACACTTTCTAACAGCAAAACAATTTTAAAGATCCTAATTCTATTGAGCAAGAGAAATGTAAAGCTTAAAGTCATTATAGCTGAATCGCGTCCGAAACTTGAAGGTAGAATTTTAGCCCGGAATCTTTTAAAAAATAAAATCAGGGTCGAATTCATAACCGATGCAATACTACCACAATTTGTTAATAAAGCAGATGCAGTTATTATAGGAGCAGATAAAATTCTATCTAATGGAAATATCATCAATAAAGCAGGAAGCCTTTCTGCAGCGATTCTATGCCATTATTATAATAAGCCTCTTTATGTGTTAGCCTCAAAAGACAAGCTAATTAAAAGAGAAAAACATATTCAGGAAGAATATCTACCGGCTGAGGTTTGGAGATATAGTTCATCTTATCTAAAAGTTGTAAACATTTATTTTGAAGAAGTTAATAATAAATTGATAACAAAAGTCATAACCAATTAATAAGGAATAATCATGAAACTAATCAAACAGATTTTATTTATTCTACTTTCTCTTACCCTAATTTCATTTGCACAAACTAAAAAACTAACCATAAGAGATGTTACTACAAACGCTAGACAGTTTTATCCCAAGTATCTTGTTCAGTTGGAGTGGCGACCTTCTTCTGCAACTGTATCATTTATTGATACGCTTAACGGTGGCCCGGTTTTAACTGGGGAAAATATTCATACCAATAAAAAGGAAATTCTATTATCTCTCGCCACATTAAATCAAAAAATATACAGCTTGAAATTGGAACCGTTGTTAAGTTTCCCACAAATTCAATGGCTCAATAAAGACTCATTCCAATTCTGGTACGGCGATACTTTATGGGGCTATTCAGTAAGAACAGGCAACCTAGGAATGCTGAACAAAGTAACTCACGGAGCTGAAAATATTGACGTTGCTGATTCCACCATTGCGGCTTACACAATCAAGAATAATCTTTATATCGCAGTTAACGGTAAACAGACTCAAATTACTAATGATGAAAATGAAGGAATTCTAAACGGGCAATATGTATCGCGAAATGAATTTGGAATATTTAAGGGAACATTTTGGTCGCCCGGGAAAAATTATATCGCATTCTATAGGAAAGATCAATCAAAAGTAACTGATTATCCGCTTGTAGATATTTCTACCCGTCCGGCAAAAGTGGAGAATGTAAAATATCCAATGGCAGGAATGACAAGTGAAGAAGTTACTCTCGGTGTTTACAATCTTAAAACCGGCAAAACAATTTTTCTAAAGACTGGCGAGCACACCGATCATTATTTAACAGGCATCACCTGGGATCCAAATGAAAAATATATATACATCGGCATTCTTAACCGGGATCAAAATCATCTTGAAGAAATTAAATATGACGTTGCTTCGGGAGATTCAATAGAAACCTTATTTGAAGAACATAACCCGAAATATGTGCAGCCTTTGAACGGGTTATTCTTCGTAAAATATCATCCGGAGGAATTTGTTTGGCTTTCAAGAAGAGACGGCTGGAATCACTTTTACTTGTATAACACAAATGGTAAGCTTATAAAAAAATTAACCGAAGGGAATTGGGAAGTAACTGAATTTAATGGTTTTGATGAGAAAGGAAATAATTTATTTTTTACCGCGACTAAAGAGAGCCCTCTTGATAGGGACCTTTATAAAGTGAATTTAGAAACCGGCAATTTGTCTAAGCTTACTTCGTGGCCGGGAGTTAACCATGTACAACAAAATGAAGATGGAAAATATTTTATCGATAGATATAGCAGCCTGACCGTTCCTAATAATACTTCAGTGATAGATGGAAATGGAAAAATTGTTACTTCCCTGCTTTCTTCTCCAAATCCTCTGAAAGATTTTGATATGGGAATGACAAAAATCTTCAAGCTAAAAAGCAAAGATGGATTTGATTTATATTGTAGGATGATTCTTCCGGCAAATTTTGATTCTACAAAAAAATATCCGGTGTTAGTCTATGTCTATGGCGGACCCGGTATACAATTAATCAGAAATGGTTGGCTTGGTGATGCAGGTCTCTGGCTTAATTATATGGCTGAAAAAGGCTATGTGGTTTTTACCCTTGATAATAGAGGTTCTGCTAACAGGGGCTTAGCTTTTGAACAAGTCACATTCAGACATCTTGGCACTAATGAAATTCAAGACCAGGAGCTTGGAGTTAATTATCTAAAATCGCTTTCATTTGTGGACACGACAAAACTCGGCGTTTTTGGTTGGAGTTTTGGAGGATTTATGACTACATCCTTGATGACGAGAACTCCCGGTTTATTCAAAGTTGCCGTTGCGGGAGGTTCTGTAATTAATTGGAAATATTATGAAGTTATGTACACCGAACGATACATGGATACACCCCAGGCAAATCCAGAAGGATATGAAGAATCTAACCTTCTGAATTATGCAAAGAACTTAAAAGGGAAATTATTGATGATTCACGGAACAATGGACCAGACTGTGGTTTGGCAGCATGACTTAATGTTTATTAAAAAATGCGCCGACTTAGGAATTCCGGTAGACTATTTTGTCTATCCAGGTCAAGAGCATGGCGTTAGAGGAATTGACACATACCATCTTTACAAAAAGATAACGAATTACTTTAAAGATTTTTTAATTGAAGGGAAATAATATTCCCTTTTGGTTTAGAATATATTAAAGACAAAAAAGCCGGCTTTATTCTTAGGTAGAGCCGGCATTTTTATATCAAACTTCAATAAGTAATTTGCTTTTCTTATTAAACCTCAATGTAAGTAGAACCGCTGCGGCTATTAGACCAAGAAGCAATCCGATCCAAACGCCGACCACATTGAGATGAAGCGTAAATCCAAAATAATATCCGATTGGTAGTGCGATAATCCAATAGGCAACAAAAGTAATAATAGTGGGTCCTTTGACATCGGTTAAGCCGCGCAACACGCCGATTCCGACAGCTTGTGTGCCGTCAAATATTTGAAAAATAGCAGCTACAATTAATAAATTTGCCGCAATAGAAATTACTTTCGGATCGTTTATGTAAATAGAAGGCAGAATACTTTTGAGACTTATAAATAAAATTCCGAAACATGCCATGAGAGAAGCGCCCAAAACAATGGCAATAAACCCTGCTCTTCTAACAAGCTTAATATTTTGTTTACCAAGTGCATTTCCAACGCGAATAGCACCTGCACTAGAAATTCCAAGAGTAATCATATAAGATATAGTTGCAAGATTTATCGCAATTTGGTGCGCCGCTAACTGTCTGGTACCAAGCCACCCGACCATTATAATTGCGAAAGTAAAAGCCCCAACTTCAAAGGCATATTGAAAAGCGCTCGGCAATCCTAAATCTAAAATCTTTTTAATAACATGTAAATTTATCTTACTGAATTTCGGAGACACGTTAAATTGGCGGAAGTGCTTCGATTTAACTACATAGACCATCAACACAATTCCCATAAACAAACGCGATGAAAAAGTCGCCCAACCCGATCCATTCAATCCTAATGCGGGAAAGCCGAATTTCCCATATATCAAAACCCAGTTCATAAAAAGATTGATTATATTGGCAATAATCGTTACATACATTGCTGGTCTTGTAAAAGACAGACCTTCAATAAATTGTTTATAAGTTTGGAAAAGCATTACAGGCAGAATTGAAAAACCCAAAATTTTTGTATAAGAAATGGCTAATTGAGAAACGCCGGCAGGCTCATTAAGATATTTGATAAAAACCGAGAAAAAGAAAGTAATTAAAAGCAAAATTAAACTAAGCACAAAGTTAATTAGTAAAGATTGCTTGAATGTCGACTCACATTCAAAAGGTTTCTTTGAGCCCATGGAAATTGCAACTAAGGGGGTTACTGCATAAGATACACCGATTCCGATAATAAGGATAAGAATAAATATTCCGTTTGACAAAGAAGCAGCCGCAAGGGAATTTGCACCTAATCCGCCTACCATAATGTTGTCTACAACTCCCATCATTATAAAACCAAGCTGCCCAATGCTTACCGGATAAGCTAATTTTATTGTGGCAATTAAATCTTCTTTTATAGTCTGCATGAGAAAAAGAATATTTCTTTTTGATAAACGTTATATGAAATTTAGTAGAACTTTGGTTAGTAAAAAAGGATAGGACTATTTTGGAAAATCATTTTAATGTGAATATCCTTGAATAGCAGAAATGATTTCTCCCGTGGAAATAAAAGTAAATAAAAGGCGAATAAATTTTTTAGAAACAAGAATATTACTGAGTACTACTTGTGGAATAGTTGATAGTACCTTCAGCGTTGGCAATAGTAAAATGATAATTTGCAGCTGAGCTAATACTATCAATTTGCTGCATAGATAATCTTGCAATGGGCTTTGTACTATAAAACCCATCAGCTAAGCCTGCTTTAGAGTTTGAATTATTTTTTATTGTACTCTGGTCACCAAATAGACCGACAGAAAGCAATCCGCCGAATAAAAACAAAAGACTTAAAAATATCGCAAGTCTAATTAGAATTTTCATCTTTTAATTCCTTCAGTATCCCTTTGAAAATAGATTTAGGATATAAGCTAAACATAAGAAATTATTTTATTATAAAATCAACAATTAAATCATGATAATCAAGGGGTAATATAAAATAGGTAAAAAAAGTCACAAGCGTTAAATAGGTTAAAATATTAGACGTTATTAAACGATGTTAGACGCCTCTTGGAAAATTGGAGGAGTGGAATATTGGAGTAATTGGAATAGACTATTTTTTCCATTATCCCGACATTTCATTTCGCCAACATTCCGAAAGATTGTTTCTGCGTAACGTTAATTATTAAGTCACCTTCCGCAAAAGGTTATTATTACATAATGAGAAATCTCCGAGGTTTTCCTAAACCTCGGAGGTTTTGGACTTCACTTCCTTTATATTTGGAATTGTCTGCGTAACATGAGTTATTAAAATTAATGCGCAGGCTTTTCCCTTCAAAGTAAAACTTTTAATTTCTTCGACATTCTAAATCGCTTACAAAATTTTGATAAAGAAAAATGAAATCTCTATATTTACACTTCTTTTTCGGAAAGATGCAGGAGTGGTTTAACTGGCACGCCTGGAAAGCGTGTGTGCCTTAACGGGTACCGAGGGTTCGAATCCCTCTCTTTCCGCACTTAAAAATATTTACTTTCCAAGTTTCTTCCATCTGCCTGGTTGGCATAAGACGATATAATAATTATATTTGCGCACCAAAAAATGAGAATTGTATAAACTCCTTTATGGATGAAAATATAATCAAGGGCATTTTAGCCTTATTATCAGCAGTATCGGGTGCGGGTTCTACATTTCTAATAAAATTAAATCATAAGAAATTATGCGGGTTAATTTCTTTTTCAGCTGGAGCGCTTTTGGGTGCGGCTGTTTTTGTTTTAATTCCGGAATCCTATGCAAATCTTAAGCTTATAGAAATATTATTTAGCGGGTTTTCAGGTTATTTTTTATTTTGGTTTATAAGCAGATATTTTGCGCATGTTTGTCCAGCATGCTCCGCAAGCCATTTTGATGAAAAGACTACGCACAAATTTTCAGAAATGGTGTGGACTTTAATAACTGCTCTTTCCATCCATTCTTTATTAGATGGAATGGCTTTAAGTGCAGGGAATGCAAATCATCTTCAGAATGAATCAATTCTGGCGGCGATAGTTACACATAAATTTCCTGAAGGATTAGCGTTAGCTGCTTTAATGTTAAGCTCAAATTATTCCAGGCAAAAAATTATTATCTATGTAACGCTAGTTGAGTCGACTACAATTATTGGAAGTTTTTTAGGAACGTTTATATTTCGCTCAGGAATATCTCCGGTTATAATGGGTGCAGTTATGGCACACATTGCTGGAGGATTTATCTATTTAGCTATTCACGCTGTTTTAGGTGAAATGTTAAAAAATCATACACAGTTAGTAATATTTTCTTTTAGTCTTGGATTATTATTAATTTTCGGAGTGCACTTAATATTTAGTTAAACTTGGGAGAGATGCCAGAGTGGTTGAATGGGACGGTCTCGAAAACCGTTAAGGATGTAAGTCTTTCCAGGGTTCGAATCCCTGTCTCTCCGCACTACAAGCCCTGATATCAATGGATTGAAGGGCTTTTACTTTTTATAACCAGGAAACAAGAAATTCAAACTTATAGCTAAATTCAGAGAATAATTAATCAAATTAATCATCAATTTGTTAATCAATTCTTGATTTACTTTTCAGCTACTCAATGAACATAAACGAAAGAAGCCCGGAAAGAAATTCTTGGCGACCAAACCTTAAAAACTCTCCAGGCTAATTCCGTAAATCAAAATATTTGTTCAATGGTCTTTAAGAATTTTTCTACTAAAATACACTTTTAATTTTTATTGTCAATGTGTCAAAAAGTAGACAGTCGAGTAATTCATTAATTTTAAAGAAGTTAACTATGAAAATTTATTTATTCTCACTCACTATGAAACTAAATGAAGCGCGGTTGTTTTCAATTAGTAATCTGCCTTTTAATATAATATCCATGCCGATCAAAAATTCAATATCATCAATCGGGGGTAAATCCAAAACTGTAAAGTTTTTTATAAAAGTGTTGTTATCAAAATTAAGATTGACATTATAACGATGCTGCCAATGATAACCAACTGCGGAGGTGATCTTAATTAAATCCCCAATCGGTTTTAGTCTTAAGCGCTCAACAACACTCGAACTAATGCTGCTTTCTGAACAACCGGTATCCCATAAGGCTTTAACCATAATTGATTCCTCGTCCTGGGGATTTGAAATATAAAGTCTGGTTATAATGCTTGAATTGGATGAAACTTTCTTAGAAAAAATTTTCAATTCTCTCCTTTTTATGCGCAAAAACCCATGCAGTATTTTATTAAACATCAATTTTAAGCTAATAACAAATAGCCGTTACAATATATTTCTCTAAAAATTACCGTTATTGCCTTGCCGTTGAGGCTTGCGCTAGCGGTAAATTGTATATATGCAAAGCCCGCATAACTGCCAAGATAAAGGAAAATTGCTCTATCGGCTCCGATGCTAATAGTTTTTTGCGCTCCGGTATCATCGTAAAGGTTATAAAAATTTATTCCGTCTGTGCTTACCTGAACAGATAAAGCGATTGAGT
>JAJYCM010000027.1 GCA_021778375.1 Bacteroidota bacterium | reverse complement strand
TTTTAGTATCTACTTACCAACTATTAAACTGTGAATTTCCGGCTAAAAAGACTATAGAGGGGAACACTACAAAAATTCAAGTAGGCGGAGACTTGACCTATAACGATTTAGTAGAATATCTGAATTTACTCAATTATCAGAAAGATAAGTTTGTTGAAGCTCCGGGTGATTATTCACAACGCGGATCAATAATTGACTATTGGTCATTCAGCGAAAAGAATCCGGTCCGATTGGAATTTGACGGAGATTTTTTAGAATCAATTAGATATTTCGATCCGGAAAGCCAGCGCTCTATCCAGGAAATTTCCATCGCTACTTTAGCCGGCTCCCTAAATTCAAACAATGAGATTGCAAACAAAAATAATCTTGTAGATATTTTTGATTACTTGACTAATCCATTAATATTAGCGTCTTCATTCGAACTAAAAAATCTTCTGAAAGAAAAAGTAATATTGTTTGATGAAGAAAAATCAGTAGAGAATCCCTCCGAATCGATTGAATTCAATGAAGATGAATTTCCTGAACCCGTAGAAAAGGTTAACAATATTATTTTACCTCAACCTCCGGCAGAAGGTTCAGATTATGTATTTAACCCCAATGCAAGGTGGCTGGTTGAGAATGAACTAATTACTTCTACTAATAGAATAGATCTTGGTTTTACCGAGGTTCCCTCAATCAATTCCAATTATGAATTCCTTTTTACTGTCTTAACCGAAAATGCAAATAGGAATTATACAATTATAATTACTTCAGAAAACAATCTGCAGTCAGCACGATTAAAAGATTTACTAAGCGAATTTAAACCCGAATTAGAAACTCTCATTGGTTTGGGTAAGGTGAAAATCCAAACGCTTCCGATTAAATCTGGGTTTGTAAATCATAAGGAAAAGATTCTACTTCTATCGGATTATCAGATTTTTAATAAACCCTACCGTACAAAAATATCTACCGGAAAGAAGTATAAAAAATCTAAATCAAAAAAATTCGCTTCTATTAACCGCGGTGATTTCGTTGTTCACGAAAACTACGGAATAGGAAAGTATGTTGGCTTAGAAACGATTACGATAGGCGATGTAAAACAAGAGTCAATGAAAATTCTATACAACGCAGGCGGCATTGTTTACGTTAACTTAAATTATCTAACTTTAGTAAAAAAGTATTCTTCAAACGAATCCGCGGAAGGCGTCTTAGCCCCCACGCTATCAACCCTGGGGACTTCTGAATGGGTAAACACAAAAGCCCGAGCAAAGAAAAAAATAAAAGAAGCTGCAAGAGAATTAATCGAACTTTATGCAAAACGCAAAGCAACAAAAGGTTATCAGTTTAGTCCGGATACTGTCTGGCAAAAAGAATTAGAAGCTTCATTTTTTTATGAAGACACACCTGACCAGGAAAAGGTATGTGAAGAAGTTAAAAATGATATGGAAGCCGAGAACCCTATGGATCGGCTTGTCTGTGGAGATGTTGGCTTTGGTAAAACAGAAATTGCAGTGCGTGCTGCATTCAAAGCAGTACAGGACGGCAAACAAGCTGCCGTGCTTGTACCCACCACAATTTTAGCAGAGCAGCATTTCAATACATTCTCCGATAGACTTTCGCAATTTCCGATTAAGGTTGCGGCGCTTTCAAGATTTCAAACAAAGAAGCAACAGACAGAAATAATAAAAGATCTTTCCGAAGGAAAGGTTGATGTTGTAATCGGAACTCACCGACTCATTTCTAAAGATGTAAAATTTAGGGACCTTGGCCTGCTCATTATAGATGAAGAGCATCGTTTTGGTGTTATGACAAAAGAAAAACTCCGTTCGTTAAAGTTAAATGTGGACACTCTAACGCTAACAGCAACGCCAATACCGCGCACACTAAATCTTTCGCTTCTCGGTGCAAGGGATTTATCTATTATTGCTACACCCCCGCCAAACCGTCAATCTATTTCTACTAAAGTTTCGACGCTGGATATTATCAAAATTAAGGAATGGATTTTAAACGAGCTGCAACGCAACGGACAAGTCTATATTATTCATGATAGAATTCAATCGATTGATAAGTTTTCCTCCTACATTCAAAAATATATCCCCGAATTAAAAATTGCCGTAGCACATGGACAAATGAAACCCGCTCAACTTGAAAATGTTATTCACGGTTTTCTAAATAAAAAATTTGACGTCCTTTTATCTACTAAAATTATAGAATCCGGAATCGACATTCCGAATGTAAATACAATAATTGTAAACCGCGCAGATAGATTTGGACTAGCAGAACTTCACCAACTTAGAGGGAGGGTCGGCCGTTCTAACCGGCAAGCGTTTGCTTATTTTATAGTTCCTTCATTGGGGGGTATAACAAAGAAAGCCTTAAGGAGATTACAAGCAATCGAAGAGTTTACAGAAGTCGGATCTGGATTTAATATTTCCATGCGCGATTTGGAAATAAGAGGAGCCGGAAATTTACTAGGGACACAACAATCGGGATTTATTAATGATGTTGGTTTTGATCTTTATATAAAGATGATAAACGAAGCAGTGGAAGAGCTGAAATACCAAGAATTCAAGGATGTGTTTTCTACAATGGATGGATCCAAAAAGTCCTTACCAAAACAGGTTGAAAGAACTGATCCGGTAATTGACGCATTTTTCGAAATTGGAATTCCCTCCAGTTATATGCCGGATCAAATGGATAGATTAAATTTTTATACAACCCTATATTCCATCAAAAATATTTCGGAAGCTGAAGAGATAAAGGAAGAGATGATAGACCGGTTTGGCCCTCTGCCAACACTAGTAAAGCGATTTATTGGTTCAGCAGTCCTTAAACACTATGCTTCTTATGCTTTATTTGAAAGAATAATAATTCAAAGAAAAAGTATTTCTTTGATATTGCCAGAAAGCCGCAAAGAAGAGTATTATCAATTCAAGTTTTTGCAGTTGATGAAATTTATTATGGAAGAATATAAAAACACAGTAAAGTTTGAGCAGCGGCGGGCAACCTCCTCTTCCGGAAAAGATATTATGAAACTAATCATTCCTAACACCTTTGAGACTCCGGAAAAAATAATGGAATTTCTGATTGGTTTTTGCAAAAGAATCATGAATATATACGTTCCAGAAATAAAGGAAGTTTCTGAGGAAACAGAAAGTTTTTAATATTCCCCTTGCAGTAACGAAATAATTTGTACCAATCTTCAATTATTCTATCTTCAAAACAATTTTACCTGTGTTTTTATTTTCTGCCATATATTGATGTGCCGTAACGGCTTCTTTCCAATCGAATACTTTATCAACCACAGGTTTTAATCTCCCAGAGCTAAATTTATCAAGCGCAAATCCGGAAAATTCTTTTACAAGCTTTATTTGGTAATCCAGGCTCCTTGATCTTAAGGCTGAACCTATAATCGAAAGTCGTTTTCCGACAATTTTTCTCATGTCAAAATTTTCAACCAGGCCCCCTCCGAGCGAAGAAAGCATTATTAGTTTTCCATCTACCTTTAAACAGTCTATATTCTTTTGTAAATAAGGTGCACCGATGAAATCCATTATAACATCAACGCCTTGTTTATTTGTAATTGCCATTACTTCATCTTGAAAATCCTTCGTTCTATAATCAATTGCGTTTCCGGCACCTAACAGCAAGCATGCGTTATGTTTCTCAAGCGAAGCAGTAACAATTATACTAGCTCCAATCTCTCGCGCCAACTGAATTGCCGCAGTTCCAACGCCGCTTCCGCCTGCATGTATTAGAAGTGTTTCACCACTTTTTATTTTTCCATAATAAACAATTGCTTGATATGCTGTTAAAAAAACTTCCGGTATTGCTGATGCTTCGATAAAATTTAAATTATGAGGAATGGGTAACGCCATTGCTTCGTTGATAACAGCATACTCGGCATAGCCTCCGCCAGGGACTAATCCAAAAATTTTACTTCCACGGTGCCATTTAGTTACTTCGTTTCCAATCTCCTCTATAACCCCGGCAATTTCCAAACCAAGAATGGGGCTTGCACTTGGTGGTGGTGGATATTTTCCATCACGCTGCATCAAGTCAGCACGGTTGAGCGCTGCAGCTTTAACTCTTACTAAAAGTTGCTTTGATGTTGGAACTGGCTTTTCAAATTCGCCTAGCGTAAGTGATTTATCAGACTTAACAAGTATCGCTTTCATAAAATTATTCATAAATTATTCTTCAAATTCTTTTGTATAAAATCTATAATTACTTTGTTTACTAAATTAGGATTTTCAACCGGAGACATGTGTGCGGCATTTGGAACCAAGACATACTCTGATCCTTTTATTTTATTTGCCATTTCTTTCATTGATGCAGGAGGCGATAATTTATCATCTTCACCACAAACAACAAGCGTCGGGATTTTTATTTGAGAGAGATATGCCGTCGTATCGGTCCTTCCGGCCATTGCAAGCAAACATCCCTTTACCCCAAGCGGGTTTGATCGTAAAGACCTATTCAAAATTTCTTGATATATGCTTGAGCTTTTTATCGAATCAGAAGTAAAAGTATTTGGCACACTACCTTTTACAAATGATTCCAATCCTTCAGTATTAATTTTTTTTACGCCTTCAGCTCTTTTCAATTTAGCTTCGTTCGTGTCAGCTTCAGATTTTGTATCACACAAAATTAGTGCACTAAATTTTTCTTCCATCCTTTCAACCGCGCGAAGTGAAATATATCCCCCCATCGAAAGCCCGCACAAAACAGGTTTATTCAAATTAAGCTCCAAAAGAATGTTATCTAAATCATCTACAAAGGATTCCATTGTAAATTGCCCATCTTCCGCTTGTGAAGAACCCAACCCGCGGATATCGTATGTTACACAAAAATATTTGCTGCTCAATGACATTACCTGCATATGCCACATTTCGTGGTCGTATGGAAAACCGTGAACGAAAATAATTGGAATATTCTTGTTGTTTCCCGAAGTATATATTGACAGATCACTTTTTACTCTATTCATCTTTTATTTCCTAAAAATTATATAATCAAAATAATTATTCTCTCTCAAAAAAATAACATCTAGTAGGAATATTTTGTCGGAATTATTCCTAATTTTAAAAGGTAGATAATCACTAACAAAATAGTATTAAGACAAAGAAAAAACATGATTAAAATTGCCTTTGTAGTATCGGAAGCTGTTCCTTTTGCAAAAACCGGAGGGCTTGCAGACGTTGCAGGAACCCTGCCCCGTGTATTAGAGAAGCTAGGCTGCGAGGTGAAATTATTTATTCCGAAATATTATTCAATTGATGAAATAAAATTCAATCTAAAATACAATTGGAAAATAGGCGAAATTCCTATTAAGGTTGCCGGGCATATTCGCTCGGTACATATTCTTCAAAGCAAACTTCCGGATTCTAATGTTGAGGTCAACTTTGTTGACTGTCCTCACTACTTTAACCGCGCACTTTTATACACTAATGATTTTGATGAAGACGAGCGCTTCATTCTTTTTTCCAAAGGAGTAATTGAGGCTCTACAGCGTCTTAATTGGGCTCCTAATGTAATTCACTGCAACGATTGGCAAACAGGGCTTATCCCCCTTCTATTAAAAGATAATTATTCTTGGGATAAGTTTTTCAAAAAAACACACACAATTTTTACTATCCATAATATTGGCTATCAGGGTAAGTTTGCAAAAGATGCTCTGGCAAAAGCTGATATTGACGAACGATATTTTTATCCAACCGGGCCGATAGAATTTTATAACGATGTGTCTTTCATGAAAGCTGGTATTTCTTTTGCTGATATTATTACCACAGTCAGCCCAACTTACGCTAATGAAATTCTTACGCGGGAATACGGAGCCGGTATGGAAAATATTCTAATTCAAAGGAAGGAAAGTCTTTTCGGAATTATCAATGGTGTTGACTATTCAACATGGGACCCGGAAACCGACGTACAGATTCCTTTCAATTATTCTGTAAATTCCTTGGAAGAAAAAATTAAGAACAAAAAATATCTTCTCCAACAATTTGATATGCCTTTCAAAAAAGAAATTCCATTGATTGGAATTGTCTCCCGTATCGTTGAACAAAAAGGATTTGACGTTTTCGCTGAAGCCATTAACGATCTTATAAAATTAAGTGCACAGTGGATTATACTTGGCAGTGGGGAAGAAAAATTTGAAGACCTTATAAGATGGTTAGTAAAATCTTACCCTGATAAATTTGGAGCATATATTATGTTTAGCGATATACTTTCGCATCTTGTTGAGGCAGGTTCTGATATGTTTTTAATGCCGTCACGCTATGAGCCTTGCGGATTAAATCAAATTTACAGTCTAAAATACGGCTCTGTGCCTATAGTACGAAACACTGGTGGCCTTGCCGATACAGTGCGCAACTGGCATGATGGAAAATCAAAAAATGATGCGAGCAGCACGGGGTTTTCTTTCAATGAATATTCAAGCAGCGCACTTTTAGAGACCGTGCGCCGTGCTATAAAAACATTTGAGGATAAAATTACCTGGGGGAAAATTCAGTCCAACGGAATGAAAGAAAATTTTTCGTGGGACTCTTCGGCAAAAGAATATATTAACCTATACAACCTTGTCGCTCAAAAAGGGAATTAAATTGAGATACTATTTTTAATAATAATATCCTATTGAAAAATAAAAATAATAATCTCCCCAGCTAAGTGGGTTCCCAGGAAGATTTTTTACAAAAAGAAAACTCCTGCCGATTGAAAAATCCGCTGGTCCAATCGGAGTATCAAATGATAGTGTTGTTCCGATTCCGTGCCTTAAATCTTTAAATCTAATTTCTTCTTGTTCGTCCCATGTAGAACCTAAATCATACCGGCATTTTAAATAAGTATCAAAAAATATTTGAAACGGAAGTTTGTAACGGTATTCTAAAGATGCTAAAAATATTTGCCTCCCCCTAAACTCGTTGTCCATCATACCGAAGAAAGTGCTTTGCCCACCAAGTGAATATTCTTCGCTTAATGGCAAGGTTTTATCTGCAAATCCCATCATCAATCTTGGTGAAATTGTGTTTACAGTTCCTAGAGTAAAATAATTTTTGTAATCAAAATTAATATTTGTAAAACCAACCTGACCGCCTAATATATTTTGTGCAGTTTCATAACTTCCCTTAAAATAAATTCCATTTGTTGGATATGGATATTTATTTTGGGTATCTATGGTTGAGCTAACCTTAAGGCTAACTATTGAGGTCCTCAATGGGTTTACGGGTGAGCTGCTAATGTTTTTCACTTGATCAACCTGATACTTTCCTTCAAATATCAAATTTCCAAATCGCTCAACTTGGGTTCCTACAGAAACTGAACCGCCGTAAAATATTTGCCTGTATTCTCCGTTTGATGAAATATGAAACCTAGATGTTGAGAAGGATGGGTCTTCCACGTAATTATAAATATCGTCAAATTTATAAAATGCATTGATTTTGTAAGTAAGGTATGTATTAAAAATTCTATTTGATTTATGCTCAATAGCAAAGGCTCTGCTTCTTGAGCTTCCCAAAAGAAGAAGTCCGAGTTCGGTCCCACTTCCCAAAAGATTCTCGTCAACCAGATTAAGGCTTAGCTGAGCTTTATTCTCGTTATCAACACGAAAACCAACTCTAAGAAGGCTAGAATCTTTCTCGTGAACATTGACCACAAGAACATCGTTTCCATTAACTACTTTAACCATAAAATATATATCATCAAAAATATTCGTGCTTCGCAGGTTGGTAAGTCCCAGCTTTATATTATTATAATTGAAATAGTCTCCCGTTTTAATAGGAATTTCTCGCGTAATTATTGTGCGACTAGTGTTTTTGTTTCCTGAAATTTCAATTGCGGAAATTCTTCCTTCGTTTACAGAAATGTAAAGAATCCCGGTTTCCTTATCAAAATTAATTTTTTCTATTTCCGCAAGGGAGTATCCAAGATTGTGGTAAAGATTAATTAATGAAATTGAATTTGCGACTACTTTCTTCGCTGAGTAAGGATATCCGATAAGCCCCGCTAAACAGCTTTGTGCAAGAGAATCACTAATAAGACTAATGCCGCTTAAGTCTACCTTTTTTATTACGGAATTTTTTTCGGCAAGAAATTTAACGGTAGCATACTTTTGATATTGCGTCACCTGTGCACTAAGGTTTTTATAATAACCGGTAGAATAAATAGAATATAGATCATCTAAAATATCATAACTTGATACAGAATCTTTCATTGAATATTTCTGAATATATGGCCTGTCTAATTCCGATTCGTTTCCCGTAAGCATAATATTCTTCAAATAATAGTTATTAATTGTGAAATTTTTTCTGAATAGGGAATCAATTTGAGATTTTATTTTATTCATTTCGGGAAGAGCTGCCTGGTAACCCCTTAAAATTAATGTCTTGATATGTACGAAATCATTAATTTTATAATTATTAATTTTGGGAGTAATAACGGCATTTGCTAATTTTAATTCCGATTCATTTAATTTTTGCATTGGTATACTTACAACTTGATCGGCAATTTCCCACGGCAGTGAAAGCTCACCTTTAGAATGAAGTGCGCTGGTTGTATTAATTGCAATAATATATTGACCGCCAAGATTTTTTGCGATCTTTACGGGAATATTTGCGACAAGCCCGCCATCTACAAGCGTAAGTGAATCCATTTTAACCGGTGAAACGAAAAAAGAAACACTTGAACTCGCCCTCATGGCCTGACTTAACGAGCCACTTCCAATTACTACCGGCTCACCGTTTACAAGGTTTGTACAAACTGCTCTGAAGTTTTTTCTTAATTCATCAAAGCTTGAATCAACATGGATAGGGGCTTGAAAAGTTAAAATATTTAGATAATTAGATAGCTTCTCGCCATTGTTTAGTGATGTGGGAAGGACAATACTTAATCCCTTCAGTCTTAAAGAAAAGATAGCTTTATCCTCAGAAATTTTTTGATCGACAAAAAGCTCTCGCCTATTTGTTTCTCTGTCTGAAGCAAGAAGATTATCCCAATTTGTGTTTACGGCAATAGAATCAAGTTGATTAATACTATAGCCTGCAGAGTATAATCCCCCAACAATACTCCCCATGCTTGTTCCAACAATCAAACTAACCGGAATTTTTGCTTCTTGAATTGCTTTAAGAATGCCAATTTGCGCTAATCCCCTTGCGCCCCCACCGCTTAAAGCCAAAGCTACTGATGGCATCGGCTTAGGAATCCTTTCTGTAAGTCCAAAAGGAAGCTTTTTAATTTTATATTCAACTGAAATTGTGTGGGTTACCTGCGCAAGAGACGTAGAGATTAACAAAGGAAATAATACAATTATTATTTTTTTGAAGTTTATCATCTGGTTAAGACAAGCCTGTGAAAAATAGAGTTTCCACAGGCGAAATATCTAAATATTAACGGCGCTTTTTCTGCTGAGTCTTGGCGTTTTGTTCAGCAGCCTCCATCATCCTCGTCATAAATCCTTTTTTGCTGCTGGGATTTTTTACTGGCTGCAGAACCATCCCATCGTGTTTATGATTAATATAATATTGTTGACCAATGGAAAAAACATTGAACATGAAATAATAAAGATTTAGGCCGGACGGAAAGCTCATGAACATTAGTGTAAGCATAATAGGCATAACATAAACCAAAGCTTGTTGGGATGGATCTTTAACGGTCATTTTTTGCTGGATAAATGTAGCAATACCCATTAAAAGAGCAAGTCCGCTTATCTGATCAATTCCAAAAATTGGTATTTTAAATGGCAAAGACAAAATTACATCCGGTCTGGAAAGATCTTTAATCCAAAAAACAAACGGCTGCTGACGTAATCCGATAGCAACTTTGAAAAGCCCCCACAGGGCAATAAAAATTGGCATTTGAAGAATAAGCGGCAAACACCCACCCGCAGGGTTTATTCCATAGGTTGAATATAGTTTCATTGTCTCTTTATTCAACTTAGTGGGGTCGTCTTTATATTTTGTTTTTAGCTCTGCAATCATCGGCTGAAGCATTTGCATCTTCTTCATCGATTGAAGGCTTGATTTTGAGGGCAGATATAAAATCATCTTAATGATTAATGAAAAAATTATAATCACAATTCCGTAATTTGGAATAAACCCGTGGAGGAAATCGAATAGGGGTAACAAAACATATTCGGCAATAGGTCGAATAATAAATTTAATTCCCAAAAAACTTCCAAAATCCACAACGGCATCTAAGTGATGATTATAGTGTTTCAAAATATCATAATCCGCCGGACCCATATACAGATCAAATGATTTTTTTTCGTAATTAGTATTATTAAACGGAACGATTAACCTAGCCGTGTAAAAAGCCCGTTCGCCGCCATCTGCAAAAGGCGTTTTATATCCTTCTATAAAGGCACCGTCAACGTCGGATGAATTATGGGGAGCGAGGATAGCTACAAAATATTTGTTCCTAACAGCAATCCAATCAACCCTGCCGTTAAATTCCTTCTGGACCTTTTCATTAAATTTTGATGCGTCCACTACAACATTTTCCCCACCGTAATATGCGCTTGCATTAGCATAAAGCGCCTCATCAACAGAATTTTCTTCCGTGAAGTGAAGCCCATCGCGCCAAACTAAATCATAATCGTTATTACTAATAAGATTATTCATATTCACCAACTCAACACTGGTCTTCATGTTGTATTGGTCACCATAAAAAATGTAATTCTTTTTTATATAGCTGTTTTGATCGATGGAATAAGTAAAAGAAATTGTAAGGGAGTCGTTTTTAGAAATTTTATAATAACTATTTCCTAAACTGGGGATAAAATATAATTTTGATGTGTTTATCGCTTTGCCATCTGTGGAAACAAAAGCTAAATCGGGTCCACCCCCACCGATGGTATAATTAACAAGCTGTACATGAGACGTATAAAAATTTGTATCTGGAACATCAACAGAAAACCAATTTTTAAATTTCTTTAGAAAATATCTTTTGATGTCTCCGCCTTTATTTGAGATTTCAATTTTTACAAGATTGTTTTCTATTGTAATGACTTTTTCAGGCTGTTTCTTTTCGTGAAAATATTTTCCAAGGCTAATGCTGTCGGCTTGCGTAGCTTTTGAATTATCTATTTTTTCAATGTTAGTCGAAGATAATCTTTTTTGAACGGCGCCGCTGTTTCGTATAGAATCTTTAGCGACCATTGTGGTATCTTGTTTTGGGAGTGTTTTTTCAATTTGCTGTGGAGAGTTAAAATAAAGCCAAATAACAAAAATTAATCCAATAAGTACAAAAGCTAATGTTGATTTTCTATCCATTAAATTACTTCCATTATTCCAGGGGATCGTAGCCCCCTTTGTTAAAAGGATTACACCTTAAAATTCGCCAAACCGCTTTTGCACCGCCCTTAAACACGCCATATTTGGTTAATGCCTGAACTGCATATTCCGAACATGAAGGATAAAATCTGCAAGAAGGAGGAAAAAGCGGAGAAATTATTTTTTGATAAATTCTTATGAGAAACACAAAAATTTTTCTCATTCTAAAGCGCTTTTTAATTTTTTCAAAACATCTAACAGACCCGGCAGTAAGTCTTTTTGTTCGATTTTTTTATTTTTTTTCGCACTTAAATGATATGGGGAAAAAATCACCCTAAGCAATATGTTATTATTTATGCAATGTTCTGTTATTTCGTTTTTGTTTAACCTAAAACAACCTTTTAGTATTCTTTTTATTCGGTTTCTCCATACTGCATTGCCAAATTTTTTGTTAACCGCCGTAGCAATTTTTACTCCACCCCCATTGTCAGATTTCTCAACAACATAAATTAACCTTATTTTCTTATCAAAAGAAAATAACGTTTTTCCAACAGAATAAATGTTTTCAAAGTCTTTTCTGCTCTTTATTCTTTCATTTGAAGAAAGACCAAAGCGTTTCAAAAGCCCTACTTCTCATCACTAACGGTTAGTTTTTTTCTTCCTTTTGCTCTACGCCTCGCTAAAACCTTACGACCATTGTTGGTTTTCATTCTCTCTCTAAAGCCGTGTTTGTTTTTTCGTTTCTCTTTGCTCGGCTGATATGTTCTCTTCATCTTATACTCCTTATTTGAAAAAGATTTCAAAAATAAGTAATACCACTTAAAATTACAAGATAAATCAAATGCTATGTTTTTATTTCTTCTTAAATCAGATAAAAAATACAAATGCTTAAAACTACTGGAACAATCTTTGTTACAGAAAATTTTTTATAAAAACTTCCTGATTATGCAAAAATTAATTTGTTCTGAATCTTTTTTGTTTATATTTTTTCATGCAATTGGGTTCAAATGTTTTTGTGAATATGTTGTGGATAACCTCTCGGTGTGAAAACGTTTCACGTCTGTTTACTCGAACCACCACGAGCATTTCTTTCCTTTTTTGTGTTTGTACCTTAGCAAAATCATCACAAGTACTTATTTTTTAACCCATTACTGCTTTGTTATTAATGTTAATAAGTTGTTAATGGTTTTGTTTGTGTTTTAGTTTTATTTGTTAAATTGTTTGTTTTTCAAATTTTTTTATTATTTATATGTTGATAAGCCAAAAATGATCTCTTCTGCTGTTGAAACTAATGAAATTTTTTCTTCACCATTCTCGGCATGGAGCGAGTGTCTAAAATCGATAAAGGTTGGGGTTTCGCAGATGACTTTCAACACTTGGTTTCTGCCGATCAAGCCGCTTGAAATAAAAAATTATACCCTAAAGGTACAACTTCCAAGCCAGTTTTTTTGGGAATGGATAGACGAGCATTACAACACCTTAATTAACAATACTATCCATGAGGTTATTGGCCCGGAAGCCCGTTTGGCTTATGTTATTTCTGAAGATAATGAGATTGTTGATTTTAAAACTGACAATGCTTTAATCAAGAATTCTCCTGCAGAAATTAAAATAGAAACCGCAAATAATAAGGATTTTGAATCTTCGTTAAACTCCAGATATACGTTTGATAACTTCATTAATGGAGAAGGAAATCAACTTGCGCGTGCAGCAGCAAGCGCAATAAGTGAAAACCCTGGAGGAACCTCTTTTAATCCTCTATTTGTTTATGGGGGTGTCGGCTTGGGTAAAACCCATTTGATCCAGGCTATTGGAAACAAAGCTCAAAGTAATTTTCCCAATAAAAGAATTATATATTTGTCAACAGATATATTTACCGTTGAGTTTGTAGAAGCTATTCAATCTAATAAGGTTAATGATTTTTCAAATTTTTATAAGAAAATGGATATTCTCATTATAGACGATATTCAGTTTTTGATTGGTAAAGAAAAAACACAGGATTTGTTTTTTCATATTTTTAACACCCTGCATCAGTCAGGAAAACAAATTATTTTATCAAGCGACAAACCACCAAAAGATTTGAAAGGATTAGACGACCGACTTATTTCAAGATTTCAGTGGGGCTTAACCGCCGACATTCAGCCACCTGATTTAGAAACAAGAATTGCTATCTTAAAACGAAAATCGGTTGATTATGGCATGAATATTTCCGGCGAAATACTAGAATATATAGCAAACAATATCACTTCAAATATTCGCGAACTTGAGGGTTGCTTAATTAAGCTTCTTGCAAACGCTTCCCTTAATTCCAAAGAAATCAATTTTGAACTTGTAAAGAAAACAGTTAAAGAAATTGCCACAGATAGAAAAGTTAATGTTTCAATCGAGTCAATTACAAAGTCGGTATGTGAATATTTCAGGTTGGACGAAAATAAATTGCGAGATAAAACAAGGAAAAAGGAAATTGTGCTTGCACGCCAGATAGCTATGTATCTATCTAAAGATTTAACAAAATCTTCACTGAAAACAATTGGATTACATTTTGGTGGAAGAGATCATTCAACAGTAATTCATGCTTGTACTTCTATTGAGCTATTAAAACAAAGCGATATTTCGATAAGAGATATTATAAGCACACTAAAGACATCCATTGAAATTAATTGTTCTTAATTTTTCCCATAATGGCATGTTAATATCTTGTTAAAAACATCCTGTCTTGTTGTTTATAACTATATAATTATGAACAAAATTATTTTATGTCATATTTGGGTTAAAGTTGTTAACAAAATCGTTGAGTTTGATTTTTCTTTTTTAACCAGTTTTAATAATAGTTTTAAGTTATTAACATATTAACAGTATTATTAATATTATTATATTTTTAAAATTATATTTAATTAATAATAATGTTGTGTATATATGTTCTTTTTGTTGATTATTAAAATGATTTAAACTAATTTTTACTTATTAAAACATCACATACAATTTTTAGAGCTAAAAATGAATCGGCTTATTTCATATTTTTTTCTCATTTTGTTTATACCTGTTTTTCTTTCCGGATGTTCAAGCACAATAAACAATAGTATTACATTCAAAAACTTAGCCTCTGGTGATGTTTCTGTAAATTTTAGAGGAAGCTTAATTACTATTCCGGCTGGACAAACATCTTCAATCAACCAAATTCCTAATGGCACATATAATTATTCAACAACATATTCTATTCCCGCCGGTGCAACAAGTTCAAGTTCGGTTGGAAATCTTTCTGGTTCTTTGGTAATAAAAGCGGGAACAAAAATTCTTTTTGTTTATTCAAGCACCCTACAATCTAATGTTTATGTTATTTCCATAACTGTATCGAACAGCGATAACCAGAATTCAACAAGTGTGACAGGCCCATAAAAAACTAGTTGATTATCTTTTCTTTATTAAATTCCCAACTATCAATTTTATTGAGATTGGAGAGTATTTTTTGTAATTTGCAATGCTTCTATAGGAGATAAAAAACAAATGGAATTCAAAGTAAATAGTAAAATTTTAGAAAAGTTGTTATCCAAAATTATTCCGGCAGTTCCGAGCAGAACACCAATGCCCATTTTAGAAAATTTTCTTTTTGAAATTAAGGATGGCTCACTAACTGTTTGTGCAACGGATTTGGAAATATCTCTTCGTTCATCAATAAATGTTGCTGCTGACGAAAATACAAAAATGGTTATTCCCGCCAAACTTTTGTACGATATAATTCGTTCTCTAGACGACACGCAAATTCATTTTGAAACCGAATCAAACTCAAAAATAAAAATATTAACTGATAACGGCGTCTATAATATCGGCTATTCTTCTCCTGAAGATTTTCCAGCTATACCAAATGTTTCCGGGGAAGTTGAAGTTGTTATCAACGGAAGTGACTTAAAAAAGGCTATTGACCAAACAGCGTTTGCAATGAGCAAAGAAGACATGCGTCCCGCAATGACGGGAACACTATTTGAATTTTCTGATCAAGGCTTAAGGTTTGTTACTACGGACGGACACCGTCTTGTTAAATATATTAATAAGGACATCAAGACAAACAAGGAAGATCAATATGTTGTGCCGGAAAGAGCTATTTCCGTACTGTCAAAAATATTAAACGAAAACGATGCCAGAATATTTCTTAGCAAAACAAATATTTCTTTTCACACAAATGATATGGAGTTTATAACACGCCTAATAGGAGAAAAATATCCTTCATATAGCAGTGTTATTCCAATTGAAAACGAAAATATTTTAAAAGTAAAAACCAACGATCTCCTCTCAAGCATTAAAAGAATGATGTTGTTCTCAGCTTCAAATTCAAAGCAGGTAAAATTTTCAATTAATAAAAACTTGCTTGAAGTATCTGCCGAAGATATTGACCACGGTTCAAACGCGAAAGAAAAAATTTTATGCGAATATGCCGGCGAATCAATGGATATTGGCTTTAATACGTCATATGTAAACGATATTTTATCGCATGTTGGAGACGAAAATGTTATTTTTAAGCTTCATTCACCAACCAAAGCGTGTATTGTTGAGCCTTCCAAAATAAAAGACAACGAAGATCTAATGCTTTTATTAATGCCGGTTCGGCTAAATAATTAATATGATTTTATCCTCCGTAAAATTAAAAAATTTTAGGAGCCACAAAGAAACCAAACTGATTTTTTCAGAAAGATTAAATTATATTGTTGGCGGCAACGGACAAGGCAAAACATCTATTTTGGAATCTATTTATTATTTGTGCACAACCAAAAGTATCAACTCAAATTTTGACGGCGAAGTGGTAAGGTTTAACGAAAACGAATTAGAAATAATTGGCTCATTTAAAGATTACGGCAACAGTGAAGCAAGGATTTCTTACTTTTTAAATTCTAACAAGAAAATTTATTTTCTTAACGGAAAGCATATAACCAGAGCTGCTGACATAATTGGGAAATTTCCGGTGGTTATATTAACGCCAACAGATCACTCCATTACACAGGGTGCTCCCGGAGAGCGCAGAAAGTTTGTTGATTCTGTCATCTCGCAAGCAAGTGAAACTTATTTGAAAAACTTATTGGACTATAATAAAACCCTTCGTCAAAAAGCATCTCTCTTGGCGCAGCTTAAAGAAACAAAAAACAAAACTTTATTCGACGAACTTGATGCGTGGAATTCTAAGATGATTGCCTCCGGAAAAGAAATTATTATTCATCGCATAAAATTTATTCGAAAATTTAAGGATTTTATAAAAGATTCTTTTAAGGTAATTTTGAACGACGACGAATTTCCTGGCGTAGAATATATGTTCTTGGAAGGGCTTTCCCAAGAAGAAAACATTGAAGATATATTTTTTAAACTTCTTCATAAAAGAAAAGATGATGAAATACGCCGGGGATCAAACCTAGTCGGTCCTCACAGAGATGATTTTGTTTTTAAAATAAATGATGTTGATTTAAAAACATATGGATCCCAAGGTCAGCAT
>JAJYCM010000314.1 GCA_021778375.1 Bacteroidota bacterium | reverse complement strand
AGTCGGTTTTGTAACGGCCGTAACTCTATACACGGAGATTATGAATATAAAACGATTCAGCCGATTTGATGAATTGAACAGCTATGTAGGCTTGCCTGTTATGTTAAAAGTCAAGTATAAAAGTAAATATTATGTTTGATTTACTTTTATACTTGACTTTTAACATAACAGGCAGGTCTTCGAGGGAGAAATCCAATGGATAGCGCTGTTAACCAAATAAATCATTTGATAACTCCCCGCAAACGGGGCAGGCCAATCGAGTACGCCACAAAATATTTTCTTTTCCCCTTTAATCGTTGTTTCGCCAGTCTGGGTCTCTTTTATTTTTCGTTTGTTATTTCTCTATTAATATGCTAAACCGCTGGCACTTAAAATAATGAAGCACATATCTAACTTAATACAGCTGCAGAGCGGCGACACATAAGTAGAACATCAACGAAATAAAAAACATTAAAGCTCCGGAGGAGCGATACATAATTTAAGTTTTATTTGTCATTATCTATCAGATGAATATCGCAAAATATCACTTCATCAATCACGGCAGAAATTCCGGAATATTGTCTTTGCTTTTTTCTTGAACTTAAAATTAATCTTGAACTTTCCGGCTTAATGCGCCATGATGAGTTTTCTTCTAATCCCAAATAAACATATCCCCGTTGATTTTACTGTTTTAAAAGAATATTTTTTCAAAGTAAAAGCGAGGTTTTCTTGACTACAGAACAAATCATTAAATCAGTCCCTAAAGTTTTACTTCACGACCATCTTGACGGCGGTCTGCGCGCACAAACCGTCATCGACTTAGCCAAAGATATTAAGTATAATAAACTTCCTACCAAAGACGCGGGTGAGCTTGGGGCATGGTTCCATCAGGGCGCTAACAAAGGAAATTTAGCCGAATATTTGCAAGGCTTTGAACATACTTGCGCGGTTATGCAAACAAAGGAATCACTTGAGCGCGTTGCCTATGAGATGATGGAAGATATGAAAAATGACGGCGTCTGTTATGTGGAAACTCGTTTTGCTCCCGTATTTCATACCTGCCTACCGGACAGGCAGGCTTCAAAAGGACTTTATAACGAGGATGTCGTTAACGCAGTATTAGAAGGACTTGAAAAAGGAAAACGGGATTTCGGAGTAGGTTACGGGTTAATATTGTGCGGCATGCGCAATATGAAAAATACTTTAGAGATCGCTGAGCTTGCCGTTAACTATAGAAATCAAGGTGTCGTTGGTTTCGATCTTGCCGGCGAAGAAGGAGGCTACCCTCCGAAAAAGCATATCGAGGCATTCCAATTTATTCAACGTGCAAATTTTAATATTACAATTCATGCCGGAGAGGCTTTCGGCAAGGAATCAATTTGGCAGGCTATCCAATGGTGCGGCGCTCATAGAATTGGGCACGCAACTCATCTTGTGGAAGATTTTACTTTTGACAAGGAGGGCAATGTAGTCGGTTTCGGAGACCTTGCTCAATATGTCCTTGATAAAAGAATTCCGCTTGAGATTTGCCTGCTAAGTAATGTCCATACAGGCGCAGTAGATAAAATTGAAAATCATCCGTTCGGTATTTTTTTCAAAGAGAAATATAGAGTGACTATAAATACCGACGACCGGCTGATGAGCGATACAACTATGACAAAAGAGTTCGTTACTGCTATCGAGCATTTCAATGTAAATATGGATGACGTGGAAAAGATTACTATCAACTCCATGAAGTCCGCTTTCATTCCTTATAATGAAAGGCTCTTTTATATTTATAACGTTATCAAACCCGGATTCCAGGCAATGAAGGACAAATTACTATCACTTAAAACATATTCAGGAGAACATGAAGAAATTATTCACAAACTATAATTTTGAATTCAATAAAAATGAAAAGAAAATTCTAAAGACATTTTGCAATCAAAACCTAAAACAAATACAAGGCGACAATAAATATTTCGCTGAGATAAAAGTTTTTAACTCTCTGCTCGAAAAGTTAGCAAGCGACAGCGAAATAATTAAACTAACTAAAGATGAAAGAACAAGATTAAAATTTTCGATTGAAAAGAATGTAGAGTTTCTCGAAAAGGAAATGAAGAAAAGCTGGTTTCTAAAGAGATGGCTCTATCGTTCAATGTATACGCAATATGAAAATATTTTGGATAATCACTTTAAAGAGTGATGGAGGAGTGGAGTGGTGGAGGAAAAGCATAGCGCGGCAAGCCGCAATTTTGAATTATGAATGTTGAATTTTGAATGATACGCAATGAAATTAATCTAAAAATATCTTAACATAAAAAACAAAGATTTAAAAGACAATACTATAGATTTATTTAGATTATTAATGTTGACCGCTGTTGAATGTAAGCCGTTAAAACGGATGATTTATATTGTATCGAACAAGAGGCTGTGTGAAAATTCAGAAGTGCTGAATAAATATTCTAATTAATATTATGGAGCTGTTTCTAAAATATAGTGTTTCTGTATTGCCCCGGCACCTGCCTACCGGTCAGGCAGGTTCATGCTGGGGTAGAGTCACACAAGCAAAATATGGGCTTCAGCCCCATTTGTGCTATTTATGTGGCTAAAGCCATAATTATCTTATTACACTAATCCCCCGCCATAAATGGCGGGGCAATGTCATAAACCAGCCTGCCCCGTATGCGGGGCCTGACCGGCAGGTGGCGGGACAATTGATGAATAAATTTTAAGTAATAAAAACTAGCGGTCAACTTGAGTTAGATTAATTAGTCACCTTATGCAAAAGGTTATTATTACATAGTGAGAAACCTCCGAGGTTTAGGAAAACCTCGGAGGTTTCTCACTTCACTTCCTTTATATTTGAAATTGTCTGCGTAACGTGAGTTAATTAATCTTAAAGATACTTGAAATTCCGAAACTCGGTTTTAAATTGAAAGCGCAAATTCTAGATGCTGCACAATCAATATCATCAAATATAGCTGAAGGATATTGTAGAAGGAGAAAACAATGATCAACGAAAAAGAAAAATTAGAAATCAAAGCCCCGCACGGCAATAAGCTTGCCTGCAAAGGATGGATTCAAGAAGCCGCGATGCGGATGTTGATGAATAATCTGGATGCCGAGGTTGCGGAAAAACCGGAAGAATTAATTGTATACGGAGGAAGCGGCAAGGCAGCGCGCAATTGGGAATCTTATGAGGCAATTATCAAATCTCTTAAAGAGCTTGAAAACGATGAAACACTTTTAGTACAATCGGGAAAGCCTGTCGGAATCTTTAAGACACATTCTGATGCGCCGAGAGTAATAATTTCTAACGCTATGCTTGTCCCGCATTGGGCAACCTGGAAAGAGTTTAGGCGATTGGAACATTTAGGCTTAACTATGTTTGGACAAATGACTGCAGGAAGCTGGATTTATATCGGAACACAGGGAATTCTACAGGGCACTTATGAAACTTTTGCGGAATGTGGAAGAAAATATTTTGACGGAGATCTTT
>JAJYCM010000313.1 GCA_021778375.1 Bacteroidota bacterium | reverse complement strand
TAAATAAAAATATCCTGCAAGATTAAAGTTGAATTGATCGGAGAGTCTAATTATGCCATCCTTACAAATTTCTGAAAATGAACTCGGCTGGCTTTTTGAAAAAATGTTACCGGGAATTAAAAAGCGAAAGTTTCAGAACCTCATTCTTTACATGCTCTTCCTTATTTATTTCAGTATTCCGTCCTTTCAAATTCCTTTGCTTGAATATTCACATGTCCGTATATCTTCTTTGATGGAACAAAGAGCTCTCGAACATGATCTAATTTTTTATCCGCATCAATCATGGGTAAACATAAATAAGGTAAACCCAAATCTTTTAAAAGCAATAATTTCAATGGAAGATGATGACTTCTTTCAACATAAGGGCGTTGATTGGAAACAGCTTGACGATGCACTGAAATTGAATAAAAGAAGGAAACGAATAATTCGAGGCGGAAGCACTTTAACGATGCAACTTGCAAAGAATCTTTACCTTACAACGGAAAGAAATGTTTTGCGTAAAGCAAAAGAGCTTCTTATAACTTTCAGAATGGAAAAGGAAATAAGCAAGCGAGCTATCTTGCAAGATTATGTTAACGAAATTGAATGGGGCGATGGTATATTCGGGATTAAAGAAGCCTCTCAAAAATATTTTGGGAGGTCACCATTAAACTTAACTGTCAATCAATGCGCAAGATTGGCAGCCGTAATTCCTTCTCCGTTGGAACATAAACCGAATTTAAATTCACCCTATGTTTTACGAAGATCATCAATAATTCTTAGCAGAATGAACAATGTTATTTTATTCCCAAAAGAAAGTTTATGAAACGAAGCGAGCTACAAGAGTTAATCGAGGAAGGAGAAAATCTTCAGTGCGAGTTTAAGCGGAAATTCTCTTCGCCTGAAAAAATTGCCCGCGAAATGATAGCATTTGCAAATACGAAAGGCGGGTATATCTTGTTCGGCATAGACGACAACAAGAGCATCGTTGGAGTTGATAGCGAAAAAAGTGAAACTGATTTGATTACTGATGCTGCAAAAAATTATTGTGAGCCGGTGCTTGAATTTAACATCGAATATATGGATATGTACGGTAAAGAAATTGTTATTGTTGAAGTTCCAGAATCCGCCAATAAACCACACAGACTGCAAGATTATCTCAATGAATTCGACATCAACAAAGCGTTGGTTTTAATCCGGGTTAATGATAAATCTATACAAGCCAGTAAAGAAATGGTGAGAATTATGCGGGCTCAAACAGAGAAGCTTAATCTTACAAAATATTCAATCGGAGAAAGTGAAAAAAGAGTTTTTGAATTTCTTGAATCTAAAGAAACTATTACGGTAAAGGAACTAAGTAAGCTTCTTAATATTTCTGAAAGAAGGGCTTCGAGGACATTAGTAAAGTTAATTCGGGCTAATCTTCTTGCAATTCATACAAAAGATAACGGAGAAGAATTTTTTACTGCTATTGGTTAGCAAAATAATGTGTAATATAATAATTTGTTGATCTAACTTTTTGACTAATGCAATTGAATTGAATCAAAAATTTTTCTAAGCTCATAGATTGCTATTCCGTAAGCAACAGCTACGTTGAGAGACTGCTTTATCCCATATTGCGGAATTTCGATGGAATAGTCGCAAAGATTAATCAACTCTTGCGAAACGCCCGTAATTTCATTTCCGACAATTATGCAAAGAGGTAAATCATTTTGTAAAACTTCATAATAATTTTTGCTTTTGTCTGTAAGTTCAAGTGCACAAATTCTCACTCCGTCTTCTTTAAGCTTTATGACCACTTCTTTTGGGTCTTTCACGTATTCCCAGTCAACGCTATCAGTTGATCCAAGAGCTGTTTTTAGAATCTCTTTCTTGGGAGGATGCGGCGTATATCCGCAAAGATAAAGTTTTTCTATCATGGCGCCGTCTGAGGTCCTAAAAATTGAGCCAACGTTATAGTTGCTTCTAATGCTGTCTAGAACCACGAATACAGGTAGTTTTTTAACTTGATGCAAATTTTCAAGTGTGCTTCGGTTTGACGCAATTTCATCGTGGGTTAGTTTTTTCATCAAGAAAAATAAGAGGGTTATTGGGTGTACTTTATGGCAAGTTGGCCGCATGCGGCCGCAATATCCTCGCCTTGAGTAGTTCGAATCATTACAGTAATATTTTTATCTCTCAGTTGCTGAACAAATTCCTCTATCCTTTCAGGAGATGTTGGTTCTAATTCTGCTGACAAACCTGCAGGGTTCATATGCTGTAAAGAGTTAAAAGGGATTACATTTATTTTACATGGAAATTCCTTGCATATTTTCCAAAGAGCTTCAATATCGTCATCCCTATCGTTTATGTCTTTAAGCATAATATATTCAAAGGTAATTCTAGTTCTGGTCTTTCTAGCGTAATATTTCACAGCGTCAATATTTTGCCTCAGCGGATATTTGTCGTTGATAGGCATTATCTTTGACCTAATGTCTTCAAAACAAGAATGAAGCGACAAAGCTAGTTTAACATTTAAATTTTTATCTGCGAGGTCCCTAATTTTGGGTGCTATTCCTGCTGTCGAGACAGTTATTTTTTTCTTACTAATTCCGGTAGTTAATTCCTGCGCAAATATTTCCAATGCTTTCACAGTTGCGTTGTAATTTAAAAGAGGTTCGCCCATTCCCATAAAAACAATATTTGTAATATTTTCCTTACCGTAATCCTTTGCGGCAAGCACATATTGGTCATAAATTTCTCCGGCAGTTAAGTTAATTTTGTAACCCATCAAACCGGTGGCGCAGAACTTACAGTCAAGAGGGCAACCTACTTGAGTAGAAAGGCACAATGTAGTTCTTCCTTCCTCAGGTATGATAACAGACTCAATCTTATTTTTATCTTTAGTTTCAAATATATATTTTTTTGTACCGTTTAGAGAAGATACTTCTGACTCGACAAATTCAAGAGTCATAATTTCACAGTTATCTTTTAATTTGGTCCGGAGTACCTTGGGGAGATTTGCCATATCGAAAAAATCTGTTACAAGGTGATTATACATCCAATTAAAGACCTGCTCACCGCGAAACCTAGGTTCTCCTGATTGTGAAAAATAATTTTTCAGTTCGTCTAAGGTTAAACCTTTCAGAACGGTTTTATCAGTGTTTGTATTTTCTGGTTGTGGATTAATATCCAAAGATGATTGATTTTCCATATCTCAAATATAAAGATTATGTTCATTTTAAAAAATTGAAAATTTTATTTATGATGTGTATATCATCAATTAAAATTCACCGTTGATATATATCAAATATTGTTTTATCTTCACCGAAAAATTTTTTGTCGTCTCTTCAATTTAAGACTACAAATCTAAAATTATTTAGACGAACAATTTACCAAAAAGTAATATTATTAAACTTGAGGGAATTATGAATTTCAATTTTACGGATGATCAGTTAATGATCAAAGAAACTGCAAGGGAATTTGCAGTTGGCGAAATAGCACCATCTT
>JAJYCM010000312.1 GCA_021778375.1 Bacteroidota bacterium | reverse complement strand
AAGAGAATCCGGACATGCTAAGCGGGACGAAAACGGAAAAATAATAAAGATAAAAGGAGAAGTCATTAGAGAACCAGGGAGGCTAAAGTCAGTAAAGGCAATGGGTGTATCCTTAGAAAAATTTCACATAACACAGGTTTCTATGAATTTGACAAACTATAATGTTACGCCTCTTCACGTTGCGTTTGAAGAAGCAAAGAAAGAAGCAAGCAGGCTTGGGGTTGAAATTGGCGGTAGCGAAATTGTCGGGCTTGTTCCTTTGGAAGCATTAATTCAAACAGGGAAATATTATGCAGAAGGAAGAAGCATGGATGAAAAATCTTTAGTAGATTTAGCAATAGAGAAGCTCGGGCTTAGCTCAATCAATTATTTTATCAAGAACGAAAAGATTATCGATTACATGATTTGACAAAAAATAGAGGACGCAAATGAATTTAGAAAAATCCATACAGAATTATTTAGATGAACTTTCTTCAAACTCCCCTACTCCCGGAGGAGGTAATGTTGCGGCGCTTTGTGGAGTTTTGGCAAGCAGCCTTGGGGTTATGGTATGCAATTTGACTATTGGTAAAAAGAAATACTTAGATTTTGAACCTGAAGCAATTAGAATTAAAGAAAGCTTATCTTCATTCAAAAATGACTTCTTAAAGTTCGCAAAGAGAGATAATGAAGCGTTCGACCGGGTAATGGAAGCATTTAAGCTATCAAAGGATAACGAGGCACAGATTAATTTTAGGAATGAAAAAATTCAAAATGCTACGTGGGAAGCCGCGATAGTTCCCGCAGAAGTTATAATAAGGTGTAATGAAGTTCTGCCGTTGATAAAAATTATTTCAGAGAGAGGAAATCAAAATTCCCTTTCTGATGCCGGTGTAGCGGCTTCATTAATTTCGGCATCTGCGGAAGGAGCTTATTTAAATGTACTTATAAATTGTTCAAGCCTTTCCAACCAAGTAACCGCCGGGGAATTTCTTAAGACAAACGAGATTATTTTTAATGAAGTCAAAGAAAAATCTGCAACGATAATATCATCAATAATAAAAAAAATTACTAAAAGGAATCTCTAAAAACTAGGATGATGGAATAGTGGAAGAATTGAAAAGTAGGAAATTCTCCAACATTCCATTATTCTACCTGGTTTGGCAGAGGAGTTATGGGAGGTGTCATTAAATGAGGCTGTGCCATTTTTGTCACACTATTTTTTCTGCAATATTTGGATAAGAATTATAGGCTTGGTGCAGGCTTGTTATAGGCTTGTTAGAAGCCTGGTAGAAATGAAGAAAATTTAGGCAAAAAACAGAGGGGGAAAAGACTAAAGTGTGACAAAATGGCCGATAGTGAGGTTCTAAGGGCAGGACGACTAACATATACCAAGGTTAATTTTGGAAACTACGCTTTACAGGGGATTTCTCATATTTTTTCAACATTCTCTATCAATATTTTTTTTTATTTCGTACATTTAAGGTTCAAAAACAAAGGATACTTGAGCTTACGTTTGAGTTTGAACGCTTGAACTTGAATATGAACTATGTCTGTTTAAGTTTAAGATCAAGTTTAAGTTTAAGAAATTGATAGTTTGGATTTTATTTTATAACAACAGCAAATCATAGAGGTAAAGATGAAAGAAGGCTTAAACAAATACAGTAAAAGATTAACTGAATCGCGTTCGCAGGTTGGCTCTCAAGCTATGTTACACGGAATTGGGTTGACCGACAATGATTTTAAGAAAGCGCAGGTAGGTATTGCTAGTATGGGATGGGAAGGCAATACGTGCAATATGCACCTAAATGATTTGGCAAAGGTTGTAAAAAAAGGTGTAATCGACAGCGGATTGATTGGATTAATTTTTCATACAATCGGTGTTAGCGACGGTATTGCGATGGGAACGGAGGGAATGAAATACTCGCTTCCTTCAAGAGATATTATTGCTGATTCAATTGAAACTGTTATGGGTGCGCAATGGTATGATGCCTTAATTGCTTTACCCGGCTGTGATAAAAATATGCCCGGCTCAGTTATGGCAATGGCTCGGCTGAATAGACCAAGTATTATGATTTACGGCGGGACAATTAGAGCGGGATTTTATAAAGGAAAGAAATTAGATATTGTATCAGCCTTTGAGGCTTATGGGCAATTTCTATCAAAAGAATTTTCGGAAAATGATCTGGAAAATGTTCTTCATCATGCATGTCCCGGCGCAGGAGCTTGCGGTGGTATGTATACTGCAAATACTATGGCATCGGCAATAGAAACTTTAGGCATGAGCCTTCCATACAGTTCATCTTGCCCGGCAAACAGCGATCAAAAAGTTAAAGAATGCTATGAATCCGGAAAAGCGATACTAAATCTAATGGAGTTGGATTTAAAGCCACGCGATATTATGACAAAAAAAGCATTTGAGAATGCTATAACCGTTGTAATTGCCCTGGGCGGCTCTACGAATGCAGCGCTTCATTTGGTTGCAATGGCAAAAGCTGCAGGAGTAAAACTTACGTTAACGGATTTTCAAGAGATTTCGAACCGGACTCCTTACATAGCCGACTTAAAACCGAGCGGAAAATTTGTTATGGAAGACTTGTATGAAATCGGCGGCGTTCCTGCTGTGCAAAAGCTTTTATTGAAGGAAGGATTTTTGCAGGGAGATTGTATAACCGTCACCGGTAAAACTCTTGCAGAAAATATTGAATCGGCACCGGATTTAAAAGAAGGACAGAAAATAATTTTCTCGATAAAAGAACCGATTAAGAAGACCGGACACTTACAGGTACTATACGGAAACCTAGCAACAGAAGGAGCGGTTGCAAAAATTACAGGTAAGGAAGGGCTGCGTTTTTCAGGTCCGGCAAAGGTTTATAATTCTGAGGAAGAAACTTTGCTCGCAATTGAGAATAGAGAGATTGTTTCAGGAGATGTAATTGTTATTCGTTATGAAGGACCGAAGGGAGGACCCGGAATGCGAGAGATGCTCGAAGTAACAGCAGCATTAATGGGTGTTGGACTCGGCAAAAGTGTAGCATTGATTACCGACGGAAGGTTTTCAGGCGGAACTCATGGATTTGTAGTTGGGCATATTACGCCGGAAGCACAGACCGGAGGCAATATTGCTTTGGTTGAAAACGGAGACATCATTACGATAGATGCCGAAAAAAATAGTTTGAATGTTGAAGCGAATGAAAAAACCTTAGCGGATCGAAAGAATAAATGGAAGCAACCACCATTCAAAGCTACTAGTGGAATTTTGTTGAAGTATATAAAGAATGTTTCATCTGCTACAGAGGGATGTGTAACAGACGAGTTTTAGAAAAACAGAACACGGGTTTTGCACAGATTCATGTAGTATGAAATACTGGAACATCCGTGTTTTTATAAGTTTTTCAATCTTCGAGTCCGAGAATATTCATTAGTCGGTTGTGTGCATCGGGATTAAATTCCAAGTTGTATAATTTATAAAATTCGATAGTCTTTTCAACCG
>JAJYCM010000311.1 GCA_021778375.1 Bacteroidota bacterium | reverse complement strand
GTTAAAAACATTTTCTGCATTTCATCTTTGATAGAATCCCAAGTATTTTCTGGTACTTTCTCATTTATGCCCTGATCTGCCATTATATAAAATTGTCTTTTGGGAAGTAGGACGAATATTAAAATACCTGTTTTGTCTCTTGTCTTATCAACCCCAAGACGGACAAATTCTTTTTCGGCAAGAGCATGAATGGTCTTATTTCGTTGAAGAAAATGAAGATGTTCTTTAACTGCAACACAAATTTCACCGGCAGTAGTTTTTTCAACTTCTTTAATCCGGTTCGAGATACGAAGCATCTCGTCGTCAGAAATGAAATGATAAATTAAACCTTGCATCTTTATCCTAATCTTTATATAGAAAAGTAAAGAAGAAGAGAGAATATTACAAGTGAAGAAATAATTTATTATCTTGCATTAGTTCATAAAACATTTTTACGGTGTCCCGGTCGTAACGGGAATTATAGGGAATCCGGTGAAATTCCGGAACTGACGCGCAACTGTGATAAACAAATTAATATTTTGTTTTAAGCCAGGAGACCTGCCGTAGAATAATTATAATCAACCTTCGCGGGCGAGGTTAGATTAAAGAAAATGCAACCTAATTTGGTTTCTGTTTTCTTTATCTCCCCACGAAGTTACAACCTTAATCCATAATTCATAGGAGTAACTTCAATGTATCTCAAAAAAATCCTTTTGCCTTTGGCAGTTTTTATCCTTTTTTTTCCAATCCTTTCTGCTGCGCAGCAGAGCGATTCATCAAAAATTTTTCACATGTCTGAAATTGTAGTAACAGCAACCAAGACCAAAATCCCGGCAATTGAAGCAGCTAGTTCTATAACAGTTATTGATTCAACTGAAATTGCAGCGCTAAACAAACGAAGTGTGTTTGGTTTGCTTAAAGATCAATACGGAGTAAGTTTTACGCAGCAAGGAGCGCCAGGTTCTCTTTCTTATGTTTACTTACGCGGAGCCGATCCGGGACAGACGTTAGTTCTTTTAGATGGCATAGCCCTCAACATGACTAATGATCCCGATAATACTTACGACTTTGCAAATCTTCCTGTTGAAAACATTGAACGAATAGAAATTTTACGGGGTCCCCAAAGCACTCTCTATGGTTCCAATGCCCTTGGCGGTGTAATAAACATTATTACAAGAGAAGGTTCCGGCAAACCAAAATTTTTCCTTTCAGCAGATGGCGGCTCATATAACAGTTATAATGCAGATGCCGGGTTTGATGGAAGCTTGGATAAATTTAATTATTCACTAACTTACAGCAGATTTAAGAGTGACGGATTTTCTTCCGCCTCTTCTAAATACGGCAATACAGAAAAAGACGGAACTTCAAATTATAATATCTCATCGAGATTCGGAGAGACATTCTCATCAAATTTTAACCTTAATTTTTTCGCCCATTTTACAAAAGCCCAAACTGCATTAGATCAGCACGGAGGCTTCGAAGGTGATGATCCGACTTTTGTTTACAACACCGAGGAACAATCTTATCGCACCGTGGGAGAGCTTTCATTGCTGGGTGGAATATGGGACCAAACATTTAGCGTTTCATTTTATAGAAACGTCCGAAAGTACAATTTCGATTCTACTCTTTTTAATCCCGCCTCATCAAACAGTCTTTATGACGGAAATAAAATTGATTTAAACTGGCAAAATAATCTTAAACTCTCAAACAATTTAATTTCTCTAGGTGTTGATGAAGAAAAGGAAATAGCTATCTCTGATTATTTTTACAATTCATCTGTATACGGAAATTTTAACAGCATATTTCCTCAAAACAATGCAACGACATTTGGAATATATATTCAAGACCAGCTAAACGAAGGAAAAAGTTTTTTCAGCTCATTCGGAGTTAGGTATGATAAACACAGCCGTTTCGGCTCGGTGATAACTTATAGAATCGCACCGGCATATATTTTTTGGAAAACTGGAACAAAAATCAAAGCTACTTTCGGTACCGGCTTCAAGGCACCTTCACTCTTCTATTTGTTTGATCCCGCTTACGGCAATATAAATTTAAAACCTGAAAAAAGTACAGGCTGGGATGTGGGAGTAGAACAATTTCTATTTCAAGACAAATTAGACGCAGGCTTAAATTATTTTGATAATTCTTTTACTGATCTTTTCGGATTCGATAACAATTTCAGAACTATTAATGTGGATAAGGCGGAAACAAAAGGAGTTGAGTTTTATGTCTCTGCAAAGCTGACAGAAAATATAGATTTGAAATTCAATTACACTTACACAGATGCCAAAGATCTTAGTAATAATTCTCCAGACAAAAATCTTCCTCTTCTAAGACGACCGAAAAATAAACTAGGCTTTAATGCCGATTACAATTTCCTTGAGAAAGCCAATGCGAACATAGAAATTATTTACGTCGGGGAAAGAGATGATAAAGATTTTAACCTATATCCCGTTCCAAGAGTAAAATTACCGGATTATACATTAGTAAATTTATCAGCTTCTTATAATTTTACAAAAGTAGTACAATTTTACGGAAGAATAGATAATCTTTTCAACAAATACTATGAAGATGTTCTTGGTTACGCTACACCGGGGCAATCGGAATATCTTGGAATAAAGCTTGACTTTTAAGATATTCATAAATCTTTTGAATAGCACTGAAATTATTGCTATTTTAATTTCACCGAATTACAATTAGATTTTTTTATATGAAATCAACATATTTTAATTTTTTATCAAGGAACATAAAATGAATAAACAATTTTTAAACCCACGGTTTTTTATGATAACATTAATGATACTGGCTGCTGCTGCATTAAGGCTTTTACCTCACTATCCCAACTTCACTCCCGTCGCTGGTATGGCACTGTTTGGCGGCGCTTATTTTTCCAATAAGAAAATTGCATTCGTTATCCCCTTCGCAGCAATGTTGCTTTCCGATTTGATCCTCGGATTCCACTCAACAATGTGGGCAGTTTATTTAAGCTTTGCTTTGATTGTTACGATTGGATTTTCATTAAGAAACGGAAAGAAAATTTCAAATATTTTCCTCGCAACTGTTTCATCTTCTGTCCTTTTCTTTTTAATAACAAACTTTGCAGTTTGGCTTACCGGCAGCATATATCCTATGTCTTTTGCCGGCTTAACTGAATGTTTTGTTGCAGCTATTCCATTTTTCCATTACACAATGTTAGGCGATTTGTTTTACGCTGGTGTTTTCTTCGGTGCCTTTGAATTAGCCCAGTTGAAATTTCCTATTCTATCAAAAGTTAAAATATAAATTCTTATAGGACGATTCTCCGAATCGTCCTTTTTTTAAGCCTTCACAATAAAATTGTTTGCCCTGTCTGCAGAGAATTTGCTATAATATTTTTCTTTGATTACATTTTCCAATAAATTACTTATCTGGTTAAAAGAGAAAATCTTAGATCTTGATTAATTTTAGAATAACACTGTTCAATTACGTATATGGCTTAAAAGTAATGGATATC
>JAJYCM010000026.1:16504-16808 GCA_021778375.1 Bacteroidota bacterium | reverse complement strand
TCATTTGCGGAAGAAGACAAAGAGGATAAATCAAAAAAAGTCTTAGTGGAAGGAATTCAACTTAAAGAGCACGGCGACTTAATTCTTATCCGAATTCAGGGTTCGCACTTTATCTGGAAAATGGTTAGAAGAGTCACAGGTGTTTTGGTTGAAGTAGGAAGAAATAAAAAAACAATCCACGATATAGATTTTTATCTTAACAATTTTTCAAACGAGCCGGCAAAGTATACGGCTCCGCCATCAGGCTTATATTTGGAGAAAGTATATTATCAAGGAGACAAACAAAACGGTTTACCCGAGTCAA
>JAJYCM010000026.1:0-16494 GCA_021778375.1 Bacteroidota bacterium | reverse complement strand
AATTTTCAGAGTGATTTCAAACAAAGATCAATTAAGACTTTAAAATTATTTTTGAACAATATTAAAAAGAACGGAGTGGATAAATGATGAAACGGCTTAGTTATTTTATTATCGTTTTAATTTTTTCAACCCAATTTCTACTTGCACAAAATAATTCAAACTCTCATCAGCGCCTTGAACATCAAGCCCCTAATAAAGAATTTCACATGATTAACTTGAACCTTAACCTCCATTTTAACCTAATTAAAAAAGAAGTGCTTGGAGTTGCTACGGAAACAATTGTTCCTCTACGTGAAAATTATAATACCGTTCATCTTGAAGCCTCAGATATGAAAATTGACAAAATAGAATTCGATAATGCAATTGTGCCTTTCAAGTATGACGGTAAAATTCTTTCAATCGAGCTTGGTAAGAACTATGGGTTATACGACACTCTTATTTATTCCATCACTTATTCAACTACCCCAAGCAAAGGAATATTTTTTGTTCTTCCCGATAGCGCTTATCCTAAACGCACCCCGCAATTATGGAGTCAAAGTGAATCTGAAGATGCGCACTACTGGTATCCTTGTCATGATTACCCTGATGATTTCGGGACAAGTTCTTTAACCGCAACTGTTCCACAAAATTGGGTCGTTGTTTCAAACGGTCTTCTAAAAAAGGAAACAACAGATAAAAAAGATAAAACAAAGACTTTTACATGGGTTGAAGATAAACCGCATGTTGTTTACTTAAATTCAATCGTTGCGGGGGAATTTAAAATCGTAAAAGATAAATGGGATGATGTTCCTATCTATTATTATGTGCTCCCTAAGTATGCTAAAAATGCAAAAGAAAATTTCTCCCACACTCCTGATATTCTCAAATATTTTTCCGAAGTAACGGGGCATCATTATGAATGGCAAAAACTTTCTCTTTCGACAGTAACAAATTTTACAGAAGGCGGAATGGAAAATGTCTCTGCAATTACTTTAACTGATAATACTCTTCACAGTCTTAATGCTGAGCCGCAAATAACAAGCACCGATTTAGTTTCGCATGAAACCGCGCATCAATGGTTCGGCGATTTGCTTACGTGCCGTTCGTGGGCGAATGCGTGGCTTAATGAAGGATTCGCAACTTTCTTTGAAGCGCTTTACGGAAAACATGCTTTCGGCAACGACCATTTTAATTTTGAAATGACTAAAGATCATGACCAGGTAATAAATGCAGATAAATTTGAGCGGCGTCCAACGGTTTGGAATGGATATAAATCTCCGGAAGATGTTTTTGGAGTCTATATTTATCCGCGCGGAGCTTCAATATTAAATATGATGAGAGAAATGCTCGGCGATGACTTGTTCTTTAAAGCAATAAAATATTATGTGAAAAAATTTCAATTCCATAATGTTGATACTCACGATTTTACCGATGCTGTCCGCGAAGCAACGGGAGAAAATCTGGATTGGTTTTACAGCGAGTGGTTATACAAAGGCGGTCATCCTGTCTATGATGTGAATTATAATTATGATGAAGCAAATCACAAGCTTATTCTTAACGTTGATCAAACTCAGAAGGTTGACAGCCTCACTCCTGTTTATAAAATGCCAGTTAATATTTATATCGCTACTGCCGGTCAAAAGATCAATAAAATGATTTGGGTAGACTCATTAAAAAATTCTTATTCGTTTGACTTGACCGAAAAACCAGTAATGGTAAATTTTGATGAGGGACATTCTCTTCTTGCAGAAATTAATTTTAAGAAATCTGCCGACGAATTATCATATCAGCTTAAGAATGACCCTGATGTTTCAGGAAGGGTCTGGGCAGCGAAACAATTATCGATGCAAGATGAAAAAGATGCGGTTCCCTCTCTTATCAAATCTGCAAAGAATGATAAGTTTTGGGGAGTTAGAGAAGCGTGCATAAATGCTTTAGGTATGTTCCATTCCGCCGGTGTTAGAGATGAATTGATTGCGGCGGTAAATGATAAAGATAAAAGAGTTGATGTTGATGCAATTAATCAATTAGCAAACTTTAAGAACGATAAAAATATTTCCGGTCTTTTAAAGAAAACATTTGATGATGAAAAAAATTATTTTATCCGCGCTGCTGCAATAACTTCGCTTGCATCTGTAGATTCCACAAATGCAATTCCATACATCGATAAAGCTTTCAAAATAAATTCACACCAGGAAACAGTGCGCGCAGCAGCGCTTCAAGCTTTAATAAAAGTTGATCCAAAAAAAGGATTTATCGAAGCTCAAAAATATCTTCAATACGGTCAGCCTGACCCTCTGCGGATAAGAGCCTTAGTTTCACTTGCAATGTCTAAGGATAATAAAGAAAAATCACTTCAATTAATCAGGGAAAGCCTGACCGATTCATATTGGATTGTCAGGCTGATTGCCGTCAACGAGTTAGGTAGACTTGGAAATCAATCCGATATTATTACGCTTAACAATGTTGCAAAAAATGCCAACAATAATTTCATACTTAGAGCGGCGGAAAAGTCCGTTAAAATGATTGAGGCAAGAGAGGGCAAAGATAAAACACTGTAAAATATCATTGCGGTAGTCGCTAACACACTTGCAGCCTTAAGATGCAATAGGTTAAAGAGAAAAACACGAAAGACTGAAAAAAGAGCCGCTTCACAGCGGCTCTAATATTGAAAAAAATTATCTTTGGTTCCTTCAATCAAGTGTGCATATCAATAACAATAATACTTTATTTTCCACTCACCATTTTCTTCAAACGGTTAACTTCATCTCTTAAGGAAGCAGCTTTTTCAAACTCTAAGTCTTTGGCTGCCTGATGCATTTCAAAAGTCAATTGTTCTATTAAATCCTTTTTCTGGTCAGAGTCCATATATTTTAATATAGGTTCGGAAACTTTAGTAAACGAAAAATTTTCCTTGTCTTCTTTCTTGCGGACATCGGCAATCGAAGTAGATGACATAATTTCTTCCATGCTTTTATATATCGTCTGCGGATTAATATTATGTTCAAGATTATATTGCGTTTGAATCTTCCTTCTTCTCTCAGTCTCATCAATTGTTTTTTTCATTGAGTCTGTCATAATATCAGCATACATAATAACCCTGCCATTAACGTTACGGGCGGTCCTGCCGGCTGTTTGCATTAATGACCTTGCGCTTCTTAAAAATCCTTCCTTGTCTGCATCAATAATTGCAACAAGAGAAACTTCGGGAAGATCAAGACCTTCTCTTAAAAGATTTACACCGACAAGAACATCAAAATCACCGAGTCGCAAGTTCCTTAAAATTTCCACACGCTCAAGCGAATCTATATCGCTGTGAATATATCTTACTTTTATCCCTATTTTATCCAGGTAATCAGAAAGATCTTCCGCCATCTTTTTTGTAAGAGTTGTAACAAGAATTCTTTCATTCAGAACAACTCTTTTCCTAATCTCGCCGATAAGGTCATCGATTTGTCCTTTTATCGGTCTTACTTCAATTTCAGGATCAAGTAAACCGGTAGGGCGAATGATTTGCTCAACAATTACACCACCGCTTTTTTCAAGCTCATAATCGGAAGGAGTAGCGCTAACAAAAATTACCTGGTTAAGCATGCTTTCAAATTCTTCAAACTTCATCGGTCTGTTATCCAGTGCTGAAGGAAGCCGGAATCCATATTCGACTAAATTTTCTTTGCGTGACCTATCACCCTTGTACATCGCACGAAGCTGCGGCATGGTAACATGAGATTCATCAATGACTAAAAGAAAATCTTTAGGAAAATAATCAAATAAATTATAAGGTCGTGAGCCCGGTGCGCGCCCATCCATGTGACGCGAATAGTTTTCAATACCGGCGCAATAGCCAATCTCTTTCATCATCTCTATATCGAATTTCGTGCGCTGCTCAATTCGCTGAGCTTCAACATACTTTTCCTCCTTCCAAAAGTATTTCAGGCGTTCGTCCAGCTCTTGTTCAATTCCATAGATTGCCTTTTGAACCTGTTCGCGATTCGAAACAAAATATTTTGCAGGATAAACAGGAACAGAGTCGGTTTCTCTTAATACTTCGCCTGTTACCGCATCAATTATAGAGAGCTTCTCAATTTCCTCATCCCAAAATTCTATCCTTATTGCTTCTTCATATTGATAGGCGGGAATAATTTCTACTACATCGCCGCGTGCACGAAAAGTCCCGCGTGTAAAGTCAATATCATTGCGGACATAGTGAATATCAATTAAATCACGAAGAAGTTTTTTCCGTGATACCTTTTCTCCTTTTCTTAAAAATATTATTTGGTTTGCATATTCTTGGGGCGCTCCGATCCCGTATATACAGCTAACACTTGCAACTACGATAACATCGCTTCTCCCTTCTATAAGGGCAGTGGTTGCTTTCAGCCTTAGCCGGTCGATTTCTTCGTTTACGGAAAAATCTTTTTCGATAAAAAGGTCTCTTGAAACGACGTAAGCTTCAGGTTGATAATAGTCATAATAGCTTATAAAAAATTCAACGGCATTATTCGGGAAGAAACTTTTAAACTCGGAATAAAGCTGCGCCGCTAACGTTTTATTATGTGAAATGATTAGAGTCGGTTTGTTGACTTGCTGAATAAGATTTGAAATTGTAAATGTCTTTCCGCTGCCGGTAACGCCTAATAGTGTTTGGAATTTATCGTTGCGCTTAATTCCTTCAACCAATTCTTTTATTGCATTCGGTTGGTCGCCGGATGGCTGATAGTTTGAGTGTAATTCAAATTGCTTCATCTATTCTTTAACAAAAATCTTTCGGGATAAATTTACTAATTTCAAGTTGGCGATTAAATGTATTTATTTACTATCAAACTTCCTAAGAGGCAAAGATGAAAAACACAAAGGTATGGTTTATTATTGCCGGGTTGGCAGGATTTACTGGTGTAGCAATCGGAGCTTTCGGAGCCCACGGGTTAAAAAATATTGTATCCCCTGAATCGATGGAAATTTATAAGACCGGCGTAATGTATCACTTGATTCATGCAGTTGCTATTCTTGCGATCGCTATAAGCGGGAACACAAAGTTTTTTAAGAGCGCTTTGTTCTTTTTGATTGGAATAATCCTTTTTTCTTTTTCACTTTATTTATATGCGATAACTCAAGTTACCAGATTTGCAATCATTACGCCCTTCGGTGGGGTAAGCTTTTTGGTTGGCTGGTTTTTGTTAATTATTGAAGGATGGAAGAATTCGAAGCAAGAATAAAAAAATCTTACTGAGATACCTTACGCAACTCTTGGAAAACCTGAATGCCGGCTGGCAGGCCAGTTGGAGTGAGCGAATAGGCTAATTTTTTTCATTATTCCAACACTCCATTACTCCAAAGAGAAACCCTGCGTTAGGTTGATTTACTGAATTATTTGACTTCCTTTACAACTCTAAGTTTAAAATAGACCTCCTCCGGTGAGAATATTCCGGCAAAAAATCTTTCATAAATTACTGGTTCAATGTTCAAGATATAATCCATCCATTTTAACGGAACGAAGTGCGAGGTAATAAATTTCTTCTCCAAAACTTCAAACTGTGCTTTTCCTTCATAATTAGTACGGTGATTCAGTTTCCACTTTTCATAAAATTTAAGTTTTCGGTTACCGATATACTCGTAATTATCAAACGAGCGGATAGAGAATGGGATCTTATGATCCGGTTCACCGAAATATTTCGTATTTAGAAAAAATGGAACATAGACAATTAACAAACCGTTCGGCTTTATAATTCGGTAAAGCTCCGTAATGGTTTTATGAAAGCTATCTAAATGTTCCAAAACATGAGAGGCAAAAACCTCATCAAAAGTATTGTCAGCAAAAGGGTAAGGAAAGGAATTGATGTCATGGATTTTATTTCCGCCATAATCCACAATATCAAGATTAATGTAGCCTTCTTTAATATCTTTGCCGCAGCCTAGGTTAAGTTTCATATTCTTTTTAGTTGTTAGCTCAAATTTAAGGATTTATTCATAAATATTGGTATGATTTAGATTAAACTAAAAAGCCCGGCTAATGCCGGGCTTTTTAGTTTGATAGTAAATCTATACTAATTTAGGTTGATAACCGGAAAGTTTACACCTTTTAGGCTTAGCTGCTCGACTTTCACTCTAACAACACCCCTGTTCACCATGCCTAAAGATAATGCAGCCGCTTTGGAAAGGTCGAGCTGCCTGCCGGGTATGTATGGTCCTCTGTCGTTGACTCTTACGATGACGGATTTGTTATTCTTTGGGTTGATAACCTTCAAAAGGGTACCAAACCGGAGACTCTTGCTTGCCGCCGTAAATGCCATCTGGTTGTATATCTCACCATTTGCTGTTTGCTTTCCATGAAAATGGGGTCCATACCAGGACGCTAACATTGTACCTTTATTAATATAATTCACTATCGAGGAGTTTACTATACTTGCGTCATTGTTAACCGTTATGTTCTCGGTTTTATTAACCGGAAAAGGTGATTTTGACGTCTCATTGGTTACAATCGTAAACCCCACCAACAAAACCATCACCATTATGATTAACACTTTTAATAATGACCTCAATAAGTACCTCTTATTTTTAGTTTAACATACTTTTAACTATCCAAAGTTAGGTTTGATGTTATGGAATTTCAATATGTATTTCCCCCAAAACCGCTGTTAGCTAAGTTTACCAATTATTCGACTTATTAGGTGTTTTGGTTGGCTTTTTAATTTCTTATTAGATAAGAAGGAGGAAAAAGCCTTAAAAAGCATCAAAAACGAGAGCTGCAAAGCAAATCAGAGTTTTGGAACGTGGTGAAAGTTCACTTTTCTAGTATTAGATTTCCATTTAACGAGACCTAAAGACTTTTCAAAGAGAAAATGTATGTTAGAAAGCATTTTCAAGATGAGTTATTTCGGGTGGTAATTCTTCCTTAAAGAGAATAGCTATAACATCAAACCGGCATTCTATTTCTTCATATTTATTTTCATATATATAAAGCCGGGCCATTTTTTTTATCTGCTTTATTTTGCTTTGGGTAACTGCATATTCGGGCTCGCCATATTCTAAATTTTGGCGTGATTTGACTTCAACAAAAACAAGGAATCCATCATTCGGGTCTTTTACGATTATATCTATCTCTCCCCTACCGAAGCGGTAATTCTTTATGATAATTTCATAGCCTCTGGATTTTAAGAAATCTACCGCTAATTGCTCCCCTTCGTCACCAATTTCTTTATTCGTTTTTCCCATTTCTTTCCCTTCTGATAAGAAATAGTACCGTTTGAAAAGGTTTTATAATTTATTGATAAATAGTATCTTTTTCAGAAAAGACTTTCTGTGAAGCGGCGAAGCGCCATAGATTTTTATAGATTCAATATGTTCCTTTGTCGGATAGCCTTTGTTTTTCCGCCAAAGATATTTGGGATAATATTTATCTAATCTTTTCATAAGTCTATCGCGCGAAACTTTGGCTATTATCGAAGCAGCAGCAATCGCGAAGGATTTTGAGTCTCCTTTAACAATTGGAACAGCCGGAACGGTATAGCTGAAAGATTTATTCCCGTCAACGAGTATTAAATGCGGCTGCGTCTGAAGTCTGCCTACTGCGATTTTCATTGACAGTAAAGAAGCCTGTAAAATATTTATCTGATCTATCTTACCATGAGTAACTGCCGCCACCGAATAGGAAATTGCTTTCTCTAATATTTTCGGAAGCAGCTCTTCCCTATCCTTTTCAGATAGTTGTTTTGAATCATTTACCCCTTCAATAAATACATCCGGAGAAAAAATTACTGAGGCGCTAACAACAGGGCCAGCAAGTGGTCCCCTGCCTACTTCATCAACTCCTGCAATTAGTTGTATGTGATCTGTTAAAAATGAATTATCGAAGTTTTTCATTTCCCAAAATAAATTGCAATTAGTCCTATTACCATGCTTAGTTTGTATATTGAGCTTATTTTTTTCAAATTCTTTGTCGAATCCTCATCAAATAGTAATTTAAGAGAATAAATCAGCATCGGATTTACAAGCACCATTACAATAATAAGAAACTCTATCTTATAAATCCTCAAAAAGAACGGGAAAATAGTAGCAGCAACAAGTAGAATTGAAAGCCCGGCAATAATTCTCTTTGAAAAGCCAAAGCCATATTTCTGAGGAAGTGTTATAACACCTTGCTGTGAGTCGCCGGCTATATCTTGCATATCTTTAATAATTTCTCTGATTAGATTTATTAAAAAGGCGAAGCCGGCCGGCAACAAAGAATATTTCCAATTGGCGACTACTACACCGCCGTAAAAAAAAGCCAGTCCGGTTAAAAAGGCCACGGAAATATTCCCGGCTAAAATTATTCCTTTGAGAATGTATGAATAGAAAAAAAGAATCACTTCGGCAGAGAGTACAATTATAAAAGAATAAACACCGGCTAAAATAGAAAGGGAGAGTGCAATAATGTTTACGGTAGTGTAAAATACAACTGCTTCCTTTTTAGACAGAATACCTTTCGCCAAAGGTCTTTCCGGCATATTTATTTTATCAATTTCGATATCATAGATATCATTTATAATATTTCCGCCAATTGCAGCTAAAGCGCCGGCAGAAGCAGCTAAAAATACTTTTGTATAGCTAAAATCATCAACTGTGCATACAACCGAGGCAATAACTATAGATAAAAAGGTCATCAAAGCATTTACCGGACGTGAAATTTTTATAAGTGCCGGTAATTTTTTAATGCGTTTCATAAGTAATTTAATTAGTTAAAACTGATTTACAATTCCAAAATGGATTTTACCATTTGAAAAAGAGTCTCCTTTAGCAAGAGCGAAGCTGACACTCAAAACGCCCAACCCGGTCTCAATATTCATTCCCAATCCATAACCAATATTAAATCCTTCGGCTTTCAAAATATTTCTTGATGGATCTGCGTTGCGTAAATAATATCCTGTATCCAAGAATAAAAATACGAACGAACGTTTTGTTAGCAAAGAGCGGAATTCCATATTTGTCCACATAACCCGGTTTCCAAGGAACTGACTTTCGCTGTAACCACGAAGTGAACTTGCACCTCCGAGCCGGAACAGGTCACTATTTTCAAAAAATTGTCCTCGCAATTCTCTTCCATGCAATCCAAGCGCAATGACCTGGCGGTTAAATATTTCATAATAACCTCCAATATCAAATGTCAGTCGCTGCAAATTAATACTGGTTGCAAGATCCGGCGTAAAAAATTGCACCGGTCCGGATATCGTTTTTTTGCTGAATGAATAAGAATTTAAAAACAAAATTCCCCTTGTAGGTGCGTATGGATCGTCACGCGTATCAACTTTTATGTTTAAGCCGGTAGTTATAGAGCTTGAATTATAAACAGTAAATATTTGGTTCCCGTTATCGGTCGGAATAACAGCATCCGTAGAAATGAAAACGGAAGCAGAAACATTATCTGTGGCTAAATATTCCAGAGAAGCTTCAACAGTTCTTTGAACGTAAGTACTGTCTTGCTGCCTCTGAAATAAGCTTAAGTTCAAATTGAAGGGATAACCAAACAACCAAGGCTCAAGATATTTTAACTGTAAGTCCTGCGATGAACGATTATATTGTTGCCAGTGAATTGCTGCGGCTCTACCGGTACCAAAAAGATTCCGGAGGCTAACATCTACAAGTCCTGTTAAATATCCACTTTGATTGGAGACAGTCGAAGGAATGTAACCGATAATGCCGTCGAAATTATTTGTTACCTTCTCTTTGACTTCAATTCTAAGGATGCCCTCGTTTTTTGAGTCCACAAAATATTTAGGATTACCGACAGGCTCAAAAAAGGCAAGCCGGTTTAAGCGGCTGGGTAAATCATCAATGATTTTTTGAGAATATACTTCTCCGGGCTTTAGTCGAAGTTCTCTTTGAATAACGTTAGATTGAGTTTTATTATTACCCGCTATTTCAATTTTATCAATCCTGCAAAGACGTTCCTTATTTACATTTATATGAATATCGGCAAAATAATCTTTCTTTGCCGGATCAGTATAAAAATAAAATGAAGAGATAATAATTTTCGCAAACGGATAGCCGTTGTTCTGAAAATAATTTAGCGCAGATAAAATGTTTTCTTCCAGGTTTGACTTGCTATAAATATGATTTTCAAGGAAATCGAATGAGGAGAAAATATTATTATCGGAAGCAGTGTCTAAGCCGGTAAAGAATATTTTCCTTAAGTAAGTCGGCTCGCCTTCATCAATTTTAATAATCAATTTTACGTGCTGCGAATCAGGCGATAACTCAATTTTTGAGCCTTGAAATTCAGCATGGAAATAACCTTCGGCGCCAAAATGCAATGCGAGCCGGGTTTTTATTGAATCCAGGAATCCCGGAAATATTTTTGTTCCTGTACTAACCTGGCTCCATCGCAAAACATTATCCTGCGAAAAAACATGGATGCCAATTACTTGAATAGATTCAACTGTTTGAGGATAAGTAAAAGAAAAGGTAAAGAGAAATAACAGGGTAAAACTAATTAGGCGAAACATCTACGATTTTCATTTTTTTGCCGATTGGTTGAACAATTACCTGGGATTTCAGCGCATCAACCTCTTCAATTGAAACGGAACAAACTTCAAATCGGTTAGCATTGAGAGAGCCAAGTGATACAGCAGTTTGCAGAGTATCTTCAAATCTTAGATCGTGAGTCATGCCGTAGATTAAACCGGCAACAAAAGCATCGCCACTCCCTGTTGGATCTACCGGATTTATAGGCTGCGGAAGAACCTTGAAATGAAAATCAAAATTTGAAGTAACGATTTCATTACCTCCGTCAGTTAGATAACCCTGTTTAATTTGGTTCTTGTATAAAGTTTTCAATAAATCGACTTTCTCTTTTTCATTCTTTAAGACTACATCAAGAGATTTCTCCATCTCAGAGATATTATTATGAATGATCGTCGGCTGAGATTCTAAACAAGCATTAAAATGTTTGCCGTAAGTATCTAATATGGAAATTTTATCATACCGGTTTGCAATTTCAATTCCGAATGGAAAGATTGAATCGGCTTCATCACATGGAGAACTTCCGGCAAAAACTACTATTTCACAATTCTGAATCATCTTATCCATTTTTGATTTAAATTCTTCAACTTCAAGCGAAGTAATTTTGGAATTTGAACTGAAAAATGTTGAGATACCATTGGATGTTTCGTCTATAATTATAGCGGCATCGCGTGTGTTGCTTTCGGTTCTTATCGAAGTAATTTTAATGTTCTCTTTTATTAAAATCTCCTTAAGCTGTTTACCGTTTGCGCCACCTAAAAATGTTAAAGCTATATTTTCAACATTTAGATGATTCAACTGACGGCTAACGTTTATACCTTTTCCACCGGCTTTAATCTCTAAAATCCCGTTGCGGTTTTCTTGATTATAGTTAATCCGGCTAAATTTATAACGGCGTTCTAAAAGCGGGTTTAGTGTTACTGTTAAGACCATAAAAAAAATATTTGAGGTGAATGGGAATTTTCAATTATCATACTGTCAAACCTTGAAATATTATCTTCTAAAACGATAGAGATCACCTGTTAGCGGTGTAATTAATCTGTAATCACCGAAGCCGGTACGATCTAGAAATATAAGGCTTATATTCAAATTATAATATTGCCATACTTCATACGGTTTTGCATCAATATCAAAAGGATGCCTATCAACATTATCCGGAGGTCCTAGAAGAATAAAAACCATTCCTCTGTCCGATTTCCAACCTGCAAAATATTGTGAAAAGTGAGCGTCTGCATATGCAACTCGTCTATAATACTCATTGAAAATAGGATTTTCTTCGATATTTGGCTCTGAGAATTCTGTATTCCAAAAAGCTTTATAACGATTTAATTTTTCTTCTTTAGTTTTACCTTCCTTTATGTAATTAATTTGCGAAGTTGATGCAATATAGATGAGTTGTTCAATTGCCTTATCAAGATCAACCACATTTGTGGGAAGCCCTACCCAGCGTGAAAAGAAAGGTCTTTGAATAGAAACAAGTTTCTTATCCTCGCTATTTTTAACTACTACCCTTAGATTGTACAATCCTAAGCTGAAACTACTATCCTTCAAGGTGTAGAAAATTTGAGTTTTACCTGAATCAACAAACTGATTTTGATTTTCTTGAAAGATAGTCTTAAGGTTTTTATTAAGAACTTCATAACTTATGTTTAGTTTTTGTGCCGAAATTGAATAAAGTTCATAGAAAACCGGCAAACCATTTTTCAGTGAAGCAACGTTGCCGGAAACATTTGGAATAATTTTATTTTTGTTTTGTTTTTCTGTCCTTTTTTCAAGAATCATAATATCACTAAGTGAAACAGTTGTAGCCAACAGGTTTCTAACATTGAAAAATATTTCGAGCGGATATTCTGATTTAGATTCTTTATCGTCAACAGCGGTACGAATAAAATACTTCCCGGGCGTAAGGTAAAACGATTTTAAGTTTAAGCTATAATTATTTTTAGAAATGGTTTGATTGAATTCATTGACAAAAAGCTTGTCCGTCCATGTTTTTTCTTCAATCAATTTATTTTTGTCTTTATCAAACACAGATACGGTTACCGAGAAGCCGCCTGTAAATCCCGAATCATTCTTAACAAATTGAACAGTGCTGTATGGGACTTCTATAAAAACATCAACACGCGTAGTATTTTGTTTTCCGGATGAAAAGTTCAACAGGTCTTCATAAAATTTCGGGCTGCTATTAAAGGCATTTTGCTCTGTGGCATTTTCAATTTGCGCTTTTGTAAAATTGAACTCGAGTATGAGCAATAAAAATGTAAAAATTATCTTCATTTTTTATCCTCCTACTTTTCAGAAAATTTTCCATAAAGATCATACTCATTATAATCAAAAACCTCAACGGTATAAAATTTACCTAAAATAATTTTCTCGTCATTTAACGGAATTAATATTTCCCCGTCAACTTCAGGAGCATCACGATAAGTGCGGCCGACATAATATTCGCCTTCCCTTGTTTCAACCAAGACTTTCAATTTCTTTCCTACAAACGATTTGTTTTTTTCAAGAGAAATTTCTTTTTGTATTTCCATCAATTTATCTTTTCTTCTTTGCTTTTCCTTTTCCGGAATTTGATCTCCGAGAATAAAGCTCGAAGTGTTTTCTTCAACTGAAAATGGAAAAACTCCAAAACGGTCGAATTTATTATCCTTTACAAATTCGCAAAGTTCTTCAAAATCCTTTTCCGTCTCATTAGGATACCCAACGATAAAAGTAGTCCTGATTGTAATATCTGGGACTCTTTCACGAAGCTTAGCAAGAAGCTCCCGCGTTATTTTGCCCGTTACACCTCTTCGCATTGATTTTAAAACATTATCTGAAATATGCTGAAGAGGTAAATCGACATACTTACAAATTTTGGGATTAGAGGCGATCTCGTCAATAACATCATTAGGGAAATGAGAAGGATAGGCATACATTAATCTCACCCATTCAATACCTTCGATGGCTGTTAACTGTTTAAGAAGCGAAGCCAGGGATCGCTTGCTATAAATATCTTTTCCATAGTCGGTAGTATCTTGCGCAATAATTACAATTTCTTTAGCGCCATTTTTTGACAAGAACTCTGCTTCTTTCAAAAGATCATCTATAGGCTTTGATTTATGTTTTCCACGCATTAAGGGAATTGCACAGAATGAGCAAGGATGATCACATCCTTCGGAAATTTTTAGATATGCTGTGTGGGATGGCGTAGTCAATAACCTCTCCCCGAGCAAATTGTACTTTAACTCACCGCCTAATTCTTTTAAGATCGCCTCATAATTTTCCGTACCAAAGTAAGCATCTACTTCAGGGATCTCTTTTACCAATTCATTTTTATAACGTTCCGATAGGCAGCCGGCTACGATAACTTTGTTAACTTTTCCTTCAAGCTTTAATGCCACTGCACTTAAAATAGTATCAATCGACTCCTTTTTTGCAGCTTCAATAAAGCCGCAAGTGTTGATGATAATAGTTTCAGCGTTATTAGGATCTTCGGTCAATTTAAAATTATTAGCGCGAATCTGATTTAATAATCTTTCCGAGTCCACTGTATTTTTTGAGCAGCCGAGAGTAATTATATTTATTTTTTCTTTATTCTTCATCGAAGCAAAATTTTATTTCCCAAAATATTTTAAGACCAAAAAGATAACCGGTGCTACAAAAAGAAGTGAATCAAACCGGTCAAAAAGTCCACCATGACCCGGAATTAGGCTGGAGGAATCTTTCACCCCTGCATCCCGTTTAAAGAGGGACTCTACCAAGTCTCCAAGCTGCCCGATTGTCCCGATAATAATTCCGAAGATAATAGCTTCTGATAATGGTACAAAATTCAGGAGAATTTCGTGTGCTGTCATCATTGATAGTATAGCAAATATAAAACCAAAAATTGCACCTTCCCAACTTTTTTTAGGACTAACCCGGGGAAAAAGTTTATGCTTTCCAAATGCGGTGCCACCGTAAAAGGCTGCGGAATCGCAAATCCATATTGTTACAAGAATAGAAATTATTAAATAACCGCCGTCAGAATATCTCGCCTCTCCGGTATAAAATTCTCTAATGCCGATGATTGCCGATGAAAATAAACCGATATAAAATATTCCTAGAAGTGTTGCCCCAATATTTATAATTGCCGAACCGTTGTTGCGAAAAAGTTCAACCAAAGAAATTAAGAAAACAATTACCAGAAAAAGAGATTGGTAACTAATAAAAAAACGATATTGATTAAGTAATAAAGCAAATATTATCAGTTCACCAAACCATATATTAACGTGGGTGTTTTTATTTATTACAAAAGAGTAAAATTCATAATATGCTAATAACGCTATGGCAAGTACGAACAAAAAGAAGAATAAGTTTCCGAAATAGCAGGCGGCAATGATTATTGGAATTGCGGCAATGGCAACCAATACTCTTTGTGTTATGTTACTAAAAGCCATTACGGTTCTTAGTCCTGATCATCCGGACGATTTTTAAGTTGCTCTATAAAATTTAATGCAGCCTGGACATCCTTTTTAGGAACAAGAAGTTTTACTACCGAAAGATCACCCGGTGCAGGAAAACTTCTATCTGCTTGAGAAAGAATCGCTGAATGAATTCCCGCTCCTTCAAGATTATCCTTCATCATTTCGGCTTCATACTCAAGATCAGAAGTAAACACAACTTCCCAATTTTGCTCGGTCCATTCTTCGGGTTTGACAAAGGATTTCTCGTCAACCAAATTTATCCCGCAATCCGGACAAATTGTTATTCCTTCAACATATTCATAACTGCAATTTGGGCATACTGGCATAAGACCTCCTAAGCGTTTTTTACTTTTGCATAATACTTATTTATCAAATACATTACAACACCGAAAAGAAAAATTAAGGCAACAAGAATTAATAACGAAGAATTCAAATCAAAATTTTTGTCAACTGAACTACTTAAAGAATCATCCTGTCCGAATATAAAATAAAATATCACCGCAGTAAAATTGTTAAAAAAATGAAGTGACATAGGCACGGCAATCGAGTTGCTCATATAAGCAGCATAACCAAAATAAAAACCTAGCCCTATTAATGGGAGCAATCCATAAGGGTTGAAATGATATATCCCAAAAAATACCGCTGTGATTAGAGCAGCCCAAAACGGCTTTAGTCTAAATTCAAAACTACGCTGAATATAGCCTCTAAACATTACTTCTTCACATATTGCGGGAACAATAGCCACTACAATAATAACAAGTAGTCCACCAAATACAGTATGCACAGTCAGCAAACTACCATAAGTTTTATCGACCATATCATTCAATTTGTCAAGTGATGACTTTAAGGAATGAATTAACGGAGAAGATATTGCCCACTGATTAATAAAATAGTTTTGGATAGATAAATAATATTGAAGCAATGGGGTTAAAATTACAATACCTAATGTAAACAAAAGAATTTCTTCCCAACGGGGTAACCGGAATCTTATTATCTCGGTGACATCTTCATAAAACCATTTGGCAAAAATCAGAGCCGGAAGCAGGATGAATAAAATTTGCCCTGCCATAGTCATTAACCTAACGCTTTGCGCTGGAGCGCTCTTTAGATCAAAACCAAAAACGGCAAGGGTTAAAAGTCCGCCGACAATTTGGTAAAGGAAAAATCCTCCGAACAAGCCGATGAACGCAGCAGTTATTGGTGATATACGCGGCTGAATGTTTTTCCCGGGAAGATTTCTTCCCTGATTTCCTTCTTCCGGATTATTATTATCCGGTATATTGTTTTGAATTGGGTTTGTGTTAAGATCGTCCATAAAATTCAGAATATGTTTTAGTATGAAATATTTTCTGTTAAATAACGGGATACCAACAACAAGTAGTGGAATAATGGAGTATTGGAATGTTGGGATAGATTAATATTTTTCATTATTCCAACATTCCAATACTCCATCATTCCAAAAGCTATTTCAGCATAAATCCAGTTTATTAACTGATATTACGCAAAAGGTTATTATTACATAGCGAGAAACCTCGGAGGTTTTCCTAAACCTCCGAGGTTTTGCACTTCA
>JAJYCM010000310.1 GCA_021778375.1 Bacteroidota bacterium | reverse complement strand
TTACAATTCCGGTTTTGCATTAACAAGATACATTTCGCAAAAGTATGGTGAAGATAAACTTGAAAAAATTAGCCGCGCTTTGGGAAAGCTAGGTGTTTTTACTATTGATGCTGCTTTTAAAGATGTGCTTGGTAAAGACGGGAATCAAATATATGGTGAGTGGCGCAGTTTCGTGACTAAAAGCTATAAAGAAAGAATGAAAAAAGTTCTTGCAGATTCCGTCGAAGGTAAAATTATTTCCGGCGTTGGATTCGGAAATTTCTATCCGGTTTATTCGCCCGATGGCTCAAAGTTCGTTTATATTTCAAATAAGAATAATGATTATTTTGGAATCGCCGGAATTTATCTGTACGATCTTAAAACAAATAAAGAGAAAGAAATTGTTTCAGGAGTCAATTCTACTGTTAGTTGGGTAGCGGGAAAGAATGAAATTATTTATGCAAAGCTTACCGACAATAATCCGGATTGGTATAATGTTCACGATTTGTACTCATACAATATTGATAAAGATAAAGAGACGAGATTGACTCACGATATGCGAGCTAATCAGCCGTTTGTCTCACATGATGGGAAGAAGATAGTTTTCCTTTTTGAGAAAGACGGAACGACAAATCTTGCGACTGTCGACATCAATGGAAAAAATTATAAACAGCTAACTACATTCCGAAATGGCGAACAGGTTTATGACCCGAAATTTTCACCTGACGATAAATCTATAATTTTTGACTATTCTTATGCAAATAACAGGAGTATTGCAAGGATTGATTCCGATGGTAAAAATTTCACATTTGTTGTGAAGACCAAACACGATAATAGAAATCCTGTTTATGATAAAAGCGGAGATTTAATTTATTGCTCCGATTCAACCGGAATTTTTAATCTTTATTCATATAATATAAAAACAGGTGTGCAGAATCAATTAACTAATGTTATAGGCGGAGCCTTTATGCCGGCTATTGATGACAGCGGTAATATCCTATATTCTGGTTATACTTCAACAGGATTTAAGATTTTCAAAATTACACCTGGTGAAGAAAAGAATGTCATCAAAGGCGATAGCTACGAGTGGATAAATGATCCTCCACTTGACAAAGATAAACCTAAAGGCGACTTGTCAAAGTTTGATATGGCAAGGCTTATCCATTACAATGACTATAACGTTCCTGATTACAAAAAAGAAGACTACACTGGTACGTTTACCAAACTTTCTTTTTATCCTTTTATCCGGTTTGATAATTATAATACTACAAATAATTTCTTTGAAAAGATTAAACCAGGCGTTTATGTTTCTTCAACAGATATGTTAAACCGGTATTCTCTCTTTGCCGGAGCGGACATAAACTCCCGTCTTGAGAGAGATTTGTTTTTTATTTTCAACTATCGTAATAAAATTCCTCTATTGTTTGATATGGGAATAAAACCGGAGTTGTCATTGGAAGTTTACAATATTAGCAGAGATGCGAACTCAAGCATAGGCTTTACTCCTGATACGGTGAATAATATTGTACAATACTCATATACTGTTCCTGCTGATGTTTCTTATAATCTATTTGAATTTGATCTTGCCGCATCACAAAGAATTTTTACTCGTCAGCAAAACCTGGAATTACGATTTATTTTTAGCAGTTATTCGGCAAATCTCGGTAGCTTTATTTTGCCTGATCAAACACTTTATCCTGCTACTTCAGATAATTATTTGATCGGAAGAAATATTCAATTAAAATATACTCTTAATGCAATTGAACCTACGGTTGATGAAGAGATTAATCCTATCGGCGCACAAGTTGATCTTACTTATAATTATGAATTTGATAAATTTAACTCAGATGGTAGCTACACTGTAAGCAACGGATTTTTGCAGGACGTATATAATAATTATGATTTTAACCGTTTGGAGCTGAACTCGAAAATTCACTTTAAACTATGGGGTGAAAATACATTAACGACTAAAGTACGGTTTGGCGCAATATTGGGGAAAACAGTTCCGGACTTTTTTGATTATTATCTGGGCGGCTTGATAGGAATGAGAGCCTACCCGTTTTATTCGATAAGCGGAAACAAAGTCGGCTGGTTTAATCTTACTTACCGGTTTCCAGTATTTAAGAATATTGATACACGTGTCGGTCAGCTTTATATAGATAAAATATTTATGTCGGTATATGGCGATATTGGAAATGCATGGAATGCAAGCGCTACAAATTTAAAGGGTTTCAAAAAAGGAGCAGGCGCAGAAATTAGAATTCATATGAATTCTTATTACGTTTTTCCTACCGACCTCTTCTTTGATGCATCTTACGGTTTTGACAAATTTTCAAGGGATGTACGTGGCGATATTGTCACTTACGGTAAAGAATGGCGATTCTACGGTGGGATTATGTTTGGTTTCGATATTTAGATTTATTTGGAATAGATTTTTAATAACATTCTTGATAGTTGAGGAAAATAAATGAATCAGATAGGCATTAAGGTTTTTTTGTTAGCTGTAATTTATACTTTTTCTTTTAATGTCGTTCAAGCGCAGATTAAAAATAAAATTCCACTAAGCGGAAATTTAAATTTAGATGCAATTACACTCTCGGCTAATCTTCCGAAATTAAAAACACCTGAAATAAATTTGAGCAACGGTGAAAAAAAATCGCGTCTTCTTGCGGGTGTTCTATCTGCCATTTTACCCGGTGCCGGAGAATTTTACGCAGAAAGATATTTGAAAGCGGGCATTCTATTTACTGTTGAAGCAGCGGCAATTGCAACAGCTCTTATTTATAATCGGAAAGGTGATAATCAAACAAATTCATTCCAGAATTATGCAAATCAAGATTGGAGTATAGCGAAATATGCAGCATGGACTATGCAGCATGTTAGTGACATAAGCCCGGGGACAAATATTGACCCAAAGAATTATAAAATTTTTGCAAATGTTGATGGTACTACATTAGGCGCAAATACGCCTTGGAGTCAATTCAACGGATTAGTAAACAGAAGTGAATTAAATCGATTAGAAACAGATTTGGGCGACGGTTATTCGCATCAGCTTCCAGCAGCAGGGGAACAACAATATTATGAACTTATCGGAAAATATCCTCAATATAGCCATGGCTGGTCAACTGCTAATTTTGGAGATACCGACTTTCATACCTTGACTCAACAGTTTTTATTATATGCTCATGCAAGAGGATTGGCTAATAGTTATTATACTACGGGTTCAACGGCAATAATTGTGGTGTATGTAAATCACTTCCTGAGCATTTTCGATGCAATTTGGAGTGTCGATAATTACAACAAATCGCTTGCTGTAAATTTCAGGGTCCAAAGTGGAAATGTAGCAGACCGGATCGATTTAGTCCCAACGTTGAATTTTTCCTATAGTTTTTAAATTTCATTCTAAGATAAAAAGGCGAGATTGCCATATTTTTAGGCAATATCGCTTTTTGTTTTTTAATAAGGTTATATTTGTGGAAACGGAAAATTTATTTAT
>JAJYCM010000309.1 GCA_021778375.1 Bacteroidota bacterium | reverse complement strand
TAGATCCAATCGGAGAAATAATGCAGTCTTGAGGGATATTGATCAATTACGCCGCCGCGATAGCGGATTTTTGTAAGTTCATTTTGATAATCTTTAAAGGTATCTTTCTTTTCCTTAATACAGCGGGCAAATGCAAGATCGGTCTCAAGAAAAGTTGTGCAATCAAGTCCTGTAAGATTAACAACAAGGTTTTCGGTTTTACCTATTTCCAAAGTATGAGCAATATACTCAGTGCCGATAAAACTCTTACCAATGGCGGCAATAACATCGCCAATGGGTTTATCTTGCAGGTTTTCTTTAGCAGCGAGATTAAATTTCGATTTACAAATGTCAGCATCTTTTTCGGAGAAGATTTGCGCTCTAATAAGAACTGAGCTTGAGATAAGAAGTAGCAAAATAATCTTTATCATAATTTACAATTGAAATTTTAGTTAAATAATATCTTCACTATTGGGTTGTGAAGCAGATGAATATTCTTCAATTTGCCTTGCGTGAGCCAAATTTTCAAATCGGGCATACTCTTTAATGAACGCAAGTCTTAATTCGCCGACTGGACCATTTCTCTGTTTACCAATTATTATTTCCGCGACGCCTTCAGTTGTCGCGCCGTCTTCGACAAAATTCTTAATTCCATATACTTCAGGGCGATTTAAGAAAATTACAACGTCAGCGTCTTGTTCAATTGAGCCAGATTCGCGCAAGTTAGAAAGCTGAGGGCGTCTATCTTTGCTGGTTTCCACAGCGCGGTTTAACTGTGCAAGAGCAATTACAGGGATATTTAATTCTTTTGCAAGGGCTTTTAAGGAACGCGAGATATGGGAAATTTCCCGCTCGCGGCTTTCTGAATTTGCCGGTCCCTGCATTAGTTGAAGGTAATCAATTATAATCATTCCGATGCCGTGTTCCGTTTTTAATCTTCTTGCCTTTGCACGGATTTCTAGAACCGTTTGAGCAGGCGAATCATCAACATAAATGGGTGACTCAATTAATTTGTGGGCATTTTTGCTAAGCTTTACTCCTTCAGAGGGAGGAAGTTTTCCCGTGCGCACAAGATGAGCATTCAATCTTCCTTCCGAACAAATCATTCTGATAACAAGCTGCATAGTAGACATTTCCAGGCTAAAAATTCCTACAGGAATTTTATGATCAATAGCGGCATTGCGTGCAAGAGAAAGAGCAAAAGCAGTTTTTCCCATGGAGGGTCTTGCTGCAATAATAATTAGGTCGGATTTTTGAAATCCGCCCAACATTTCATCCAATTCATAAAAACCGGTTGGTACAGAAAACTGTTGTTTGGTATTTGAATGAATAGCTTCAATATATTCAAGAGCGTCTCTAACGGCTCTATCCATATTTTGAAAGGATCTTTTTAGATGAGCTTCAGTTATCTCAAAGATTTTCTTTTCCGCTTCATCCAGAATATCAAATGCGTCCTTTGTTCCTTCATAAGCAGACCTAGCTATTTGGTGCGAGCTAGTTATCAGTCCACGTAAAATTTGTTTTTCTAAAATAATTTTTGAATGATATTCAATATTTGCTGCGGAAGAAATATTTTGCGAAAGCTTACTCAAATAAACAGCGCCGCCAACGGCTTCGGTTTGCCCTCTTTTTTTTAATTCTTCATACAAAGTCACTGTGTCAATCGGTTCGCCGGAATCGAAGAGCGAGAGCATCGCTTCAAAAATTATCCGGTGTTCTTTCATGTAAAAACTTTCCGGAGTGAGAAGCTCGATAGCTTTTGGGACTGCTTCTTTTTCAATCATCATAGCGCCAAGAACCGCAGCTTCGATTTCGGGAGCAGCAGGCGGTTTAACATCTGCAGGGACAATGTTTTCCAAAGTAATATTTTGTTTTACAAATTTTGCCATTAGCTATTATATCTTTATTTTATATTCGCGAGTTCATCATACAATTTTCTAAAGAGTTGAACATCTTCCCAGCAACCGCGTTTCCAATTTGGGTTGCGCAGCAGAGCAGCGGGATGATAAGTAACCATAACTTTTGTTTTTTCAAAGTCAAAAACTTGCCCGCGCATATTAGTAAGAGATTCCTTCTTTTTCAATAGTCCATGCGCTGAAGTTAAACCGAGGCACAAAATTGCTTTCGGATTAATTAGTTCAATTTGTTTTTTTAGATATGGAAGGCAAGATTGCATCTCTGCCGGTAGTGGAGTTCTATTACCGGGTGGACGACATTTAACTATGTTTGCAATGTAAACTTCCTCACGAGAAAAATTTATTGCTTTAAGTATATCAGTAAGCAGCTTACCGGCACGACCGACAAATGGCAGACCCTGAGCGTCTTCATCAGCGCCGGGACCTTCGCCGATCACAAGGACATCTGCATTAGGATTCCCGGAACCGAAAACAAATTTATTACGTGTCCTTCCGAGCGGGCATTTTTGACATTCGCAAATAAGTTGGTTTAATTCATCAAGACTATTTGAAAACTGCCAATTTTCTTTCGGTTCTTCACTCAGGGGAATCTCTTTTATAATTTCTTTTTTGGAAGACAAACTCTTTGCGGAAATAATTTCCTTTTGGGCCTGAACTTCTTCAGATCGCCCAGTTTGAGTGTGAAATTCGACTGAAGTTCTTCGTTTTAAGTTTTTAGCTTCAAACAACTCATCGCCAAAAATTTCTTTTTGATCAATGAGCGATTGTAAAAGCAAGTCTTGTAATTTTTCTTTCATTCTATACTTGGTATCCGGCAAAAAGAAGAGAAAGTTATTTTATAATTTTATGAAGTTCGGTTAAAATATTATTTGCAATTTGAAATTTAGATTGAAGTGGAAATTCAATTACCTCCCCGGAGCTGTGAATGACTGTTACTTTATTTGTATTCGTTTCAAATCCGCTTTTTTCATCCTTAAGTGAATTTAAAACAATCATATCTAAATTTTTCGATTTTAATTTTTTTTCCGCATTCTTAAGTTCATTATCCGTCTCCAGCGCAAAGCCAACAATTACTTTGTTTCCTTTATCAAGAGAAGCTAAAATATCATCCGTTTCGATTAATTTAATTGATTTTAGCTTGTCTTCTTTTTTAATCTTTGTCGACGAAATATTTTCCGGTTTATAATCCGCGACAGCGGCGGACATAATAAGAAAATCATTTTCTTTGATTTTATTTGCAACTTCCTTTTTCATTTCGGATGCAGAGCGAACTTTTATGATACTGATATCCGGGTAAATATTTTCGTGTGACGGACCGGAAATTAAAGTAACATTTGCACCGCGAAGGAAAGCAGCCTTTGCAATTTGATAGCCCATTTTCCCGGATGAGCGATTTCCAATAAATCTGACAGGATCAATATCTTCGTAAGTAGGGCCGGCGGTTACTAAAATATTTTTGTCGGATAAATCCTTTTTATAGCCTGATAGGATTAATTCTGCCGCATCCAAAATTTTCATATTATCAGCAAGCCTTCCTAAACCAGATAAACCGCTTGCAAGATGACCATACTCGGCATAAA
>JAJYCM010000308.1 GCA_021778375.1 Bacteroidota bacterium | reverse complement strand
TCTGCGAATGTAAAAAACTTATATTTAATAATAGAACAATAGAAAAGACAAAGTACTTTTTAGTCTTTCTCAATGTTCTCCAGTAAAATTTATCAAATAATATTTTCATGTTTTTATACGTTTATATATGGGTTCCTGGGAACTATATTGACGATCTTGGGAACAATTTTTATAGTAAGAGATGACATCTTATATATACCGAGTAAGAAAGGAGGAAATTTATCTCGCAAAAGATATGATATGTAAATTCCTAACATAAGCCATGTTAAAATAGGAGATTTTACTTTAAAGGTATTTCAATAGGCCCGAATGCCGGAACGGCATTATCCAGCGAATCGGTTATATTCATATAGGGATAGGTTCCCGCACCGCTTACTAACTGTGCGGATGTTTCCGGAAGCCCGGATAAATATACATCAACTCCGGCATTGTCCTCGGGATCAAGCTTTACTTTGGAAACTACATACATTATATTTTCTTTGCCGTTCATTCTGAGAGTATACTCACTCGGCAGACCCGCGCTTCTTAGCTTTCCGCAAACTCCGCTGTAGTGTAATTTTATATAATATAATCCAGTTATATTGTCTTTGCATAATTTCATTGATTCAAGATTTATTTGAGTCGCGTGTCCGGGTAATTTATAAACATAAGTAAGAGCCATATCCGCCAGTCTTCTTCCAAGTCTCTTTTGACCACCTGTAGATAAATGAATGCAATCATCTAATGGTTGATCAATACCTGTAACCATATAAACATTTTTCCGCTTTTTAAGAACGTCGCGCTGCATCTCTCTGATTTTTTCCCATGCTGTGCCCATTGCGGTGTCTCTGATATTGAATTTACCAATTTGAACATAAATAAAAGGCAAATCAGGATTACCCAAATCTTTTCGAAATGAATCTATAAGTTTAAGAAAATCCTTCTCATAATTTTCAGGTTTTAACAATATTCCTTCTGATTCACCCTGGTACCAAAGGATCCCTTTGATTTTTTCTCCCGTAGATTTAATCCGGTTAATTGTCGCACCGTAAAGAGAACTGTCGCCCCAGGATTTTTTTGCCGGATCCCATTGCTCCATTGTTGAACCGCCTAATGCGCAGGGAATGAGTGCAACTGCATGGTCTGTGGCTTTAAGAATATTTCGCGCAAAAAACATTCCGGGTCCGACTCTTCCGATAGGCTTCAATTTACTCTCTTCGCGCATCTCTTCATATTTGCGTTGAAATTCCTTCCAGTTCTTTTGAGACTTGGGCAGCAGCTGAAACATATCATTCTCATACGCAACTGCCGCGGCCTCGTAAACTCTGTGCAATGGATTTTGGGCTATCTCCCAGCGGTTATCCATATTCATCATCCATATTTTAGAATTTGTAGTTGTATCTGGTGTTCGACCGTTGCCTTCCATATTGGATTGTCCCGCAAGTACCCATATGTCAGCTTTTATTGGACAGGGATTGTCTCTTTTTTGTTGTGCTAATAACTCATTCGGAAATAATCCGAGTGATACTATCAAAATTAAACAGAGCGTAAAAGATGTTAATGGCTTCATAGTTATTTAATTTTTTATTTTAATTAAAATTTAGAGTTTTTATTATATTTCATTTACCCCGGGATTAATACCGAGGTAAATGAAAATTAAAATACTTGTTTTTACCTGTTTTCACAGTTGCTTTACAAAAGTGGTCAACTCGGGTTATATTACTTCTGCCTCGAAATGTAAAACGGACAAGCTGGCAATCCTTCGGCATTGAACAGTGATACAGCCGGATTATCTGCCCAGGCATATCTTACTGCATAAGGATTTTTTAATCCCGGTGCAGATAGAACTACCTGTGAATCTTTAATGACAGCATTTGCTTTTATGAATTTATCCCGAGATGAATTACCTGATATTTCAAATCCATTTAGTGTGTCATCGTTTCGACAAACCAAACCCTTCCCGATATGTTTAAAAGTCAAATAAACTTTACCGTCCGAAACATTCATACTTCTGATAATCGGTCCGCTGAAAACAATTCCCTTTTTACCGTATACCTTCGCTAAAGCCCATAATGCAATTCTATCACCTACCGGCTCTTTTTTATGAGGATGAAGTGTAGCACCATTTCCGCCTAAATCAATAGTTACTGTTAATCCGACATTTTTCATTTTTTGCGAAATATCAAGTTGTGCTTGACGTATGACAGACCAGTAAATATTTCCGGAAGGATCACTATAATTAGGCAACTGAACAATATTGAATGGCAGATTTTCGTCATTCCATACTTTTCGCCAACTAGTTATTAGAGCCTTTAAGAGGGTTTCATATTCATCTGCTCTGGATAGTATTGTTCTGCCTGAATTATCAGGAAGTGTATTAGATTCTCCCTGATACCATACTATTCCTTTTATAGCAAAAGGGATCACCGGTTCAACTACACTTTTATAGAAAATCGACGGTTTAAAATTTATAAGATATTTATTGTCATGCATTTTACCGGACCAGTAATTTAACATCGGTTTTAAGGCAGTATATTTTTTTAATGTTTTCATACTGATCCAAGTTTCAGCTCTGGTTGCACCGCATGACATTACTATTATCCCTACAGGTACCTTTTCCACTTCTTGAATCTTTTGAGCAAAATAATATGCTACAGCCGAAAATCGTTTTGTGGCTGTATCACCTGCAGGGATCCATTTTGAATGATCTATATTTTCCGGATTTATAGCGCCTTCGGGCATTGCACATCTGAATTCACGCAAATTTTTATTATTGATTTTATTAAAGTCTTTTTTATCCAGCCCGATTTCCTTAAGATCAAGGTTCATGTTCGATTGCCCCGCACAGATCCAAACTTCTCCGACCAGAATATTTTTTAAATTTATAGACTCGCCCTCGGCATCAAACACTTTCATTTTGAAAGGTCCTCCCGCTTTCATCGGATTTAATTTAACCGACCAGTTTCCGTTATTATCGGCAATAGTACTTTTTGTTTGATTGTCAAACTCTACTGTAATTCTTTCTTCAGACCTTGCCGTGCCCCATACAGGAACAGTTACATTACGCTGCAAAATCATATTATTAGAAAATACCTCGGGCAAGTTTAAATTCCCCGCTGATTTTGAAGACGGTAAAAGTACCGTTGAGAATATTGAAATTATTACAGTAATTAAAAATATGCTCCTCCGTAAATCTATCATAATTGACCTCATTTTATTGTCCAATTCTAATTTATGCTCCAATGCCTATATCCTCTGAACCAATTCTTCCATTGATCGTGCATAGCATTCTTTCTCTCGTTACCGGTTTTGATTTTTTATAGGGCTTTGTTTTCCTAAAGATTATCTGCTCACATGTTAAATATTCTTAGCGCACTTTGCGGAGGAAGAACAGCCAAATGAAACAGCCGCAAAGTTACGCTAAGATAAAAAGGAATTTTCACATGATCTCAGTTTCATATTTTAATTTCTTTGATTATTTATCCATATTCCCTAATGCTTTTA
>JAJYCM010000307.1 GCA_021778375.1 Bacteroidota bacterium | reverse complement strand
AAGTAGTTCTTAAAGTTAAGCAGGAACTTGAAGAAGAAATGATTCGCGACGGAGAAAATACTATTCTTCAACTTGGATTGCATAACATGCATCCTGAATTAGTGAAACATATCGGTAGAATGAGGTATCGCTCAAGCTATGGTCAAAATTTACTTCAGCATAGCGTTGAAGTGGCTTACTTAACCGGAATAATGGCTGCCGAAGTCGGGCTTGATACTACTTTGGCTAAAAGAGCCGGATTGTTGCACGACATCGGAAAAACTGTTGATAAAAGCGTTGAGGGTCCGCATGCATTGCTTGGTTATGAGCTTACTAAAAAATATAAAGAGCACCCAATCGTTGTAAATGCAGTCGGTTCTCATCATGAAGATATTGAAATGGAACATCCTATAGCGCCGCTAGTTCAGGCGGCGGATGCAATAAGCGGAGCTCGCCCGGGAGCAAGGCGTGAACCTTTGGAAGGATATGTAAAACGTCTTGAAAATTTGGAGGCTCTTGCAAAATCTTTTGAAGGAGTCGCAAAAACTTACGCTATCCAAGCGGGCAGAGAAGTTAGAGTTGTTGTTGAGCATGATAAGATTGATGATCTGGTTGCCGAAAAATTAGCCCATGATATTGCCGCTAAAATTGAAACCGATATGGAATATCCAGGGCAAATTAAAGTAACGGTAATTCGCGAAGTAAGAAAAATTGGTTATGCAAGATAAAATTTGCCGGCTGAATTTTCGCTCAATTTATTAAAAGAAAAATTCATGAAGCAAAAGAAATTAAAAGTTGGCGTTACCGGAAGCATCGGTTCCGGTAAATCAACCTTTTCAAAGTTTATAACCGAAAGGGGATTTAGCGTTATAAACCTAGACGATATTTCAAAAGAATTGCTGGCTGCGGACATGCAGATTAAAGAAAAGATCATTCAGGAATTCGGGAAAGAATCTTATATTGGTGATGCTCTTAATAAAAAATATCTTGCCGAAAAAGTCTTTTCAAATCACGAACAAATTGCCAAGATAAATTCCATAGTACATCCGGCAGTTATTAAAAAAACTGAATTTTTATTAAAAGAGAATCTGGAAAAGAATAATCTTGTTTTTGCCGAGGCTGCTTTAATTTATGAAGCAGATATGGAAAACCTTTTCGATTATGTTATTCTGGTAACTTCGGATGAAAAGCTTAGGCTGGAAAGGAAAGTACTTTTTGAAAATTATTCCGAAGAACAATTTTTAAAGAGAAATGAAAATCAAATTCCCGATGAAGAGAAAAAGAAACGAGCGGATTTTGTGGTAGAGAATAGTGGAACGTTAGCGGAATTGAGATTAAAATGCGGATTTATCTTAAATATTTTGCAAGGACTTTTATTAACTAATGATTAAAGTTGCTTTCCAAGGTGAATCCGGAGCGTTCAGCGAAATTGCCTCAAAGAAAATGTTCGGTGATAAGATTATTGTTTCTCCCTCTTTTTCTTTTGAGGAGGTCTTTCTGAAAGTGAAAAACGGAGATGTTAATTTTGGGATTATTCCGATCGAAAATTCTTTATATGGAAGCGTATTTGAAACATACGATCTTCTCCTCAAGTATTCCATGAACATCGTTGGAGAATTAAATTTACAAATCAATCATAATTTAATCGCAAAGAAAAATTATAAGCTTTCGGAAATCCGAAAAGTTTATTCACATCCTCAGGCATTAGGGCAATGTTCAGAATTTCTAAAGAAAATGAAAAATGCCGAAGTAGTCCCCACATACGATACGGCTGGCTCCGCTTTAATCTCTTTGAATAATAATGCGGAACCGACCGCAGCAATAGCTAGCAAGAATGCATCAAAAATTTATAAGTTGAAAATTTTGAAGTCGGATATTCAAAACAACAAAGAAAATTATACAAGGTTTTATGCTATCAGCAAGAATAAAAGTAAAAAGAACCCTGAGCATCCGAAATCGTCAATTTGTTTTGAATTGAAGAATATACCAGGAGCATTATTTAAAGCCTTAAGTGTCTTTGCTTTGAAAGAAATAAATTTATTGAAGATTGAATCCAGACCGATCCCCCATAAACCTTTCCAGTATATTTTTTACATCGATTTTTCAGGTGCTTTATATGATTATAAAATTAAACAAGCGGTAAAACATCTTACCGAGTTTTCATTAAGCATAAAAATGCTAGGGACTTACGAAACCGGAAAAATATTTATCAGTTAAGCTAAACTCTGATTGATTTATAAAATTGTCAAAAGTAAATTTGTATTGACTATTGAAGGAGTATATTGTGTCGTTCTTTAACAAAATTATTGTAGCGATTGTCCGGCTGATGCCAAAAGCTGTTGTCGGAATTTTTTCTCGCAAATATATTGCAGGCGAATCTCTTGAAGAAGCAGTTCAGCTTGTGAAAAATCTGAACTCAAAAGGTATTTATGTGACTATGGATGTTCTCGGAGAGTCGATTGGTGACAAAGAGGAAGCCATTGATGCAAAAGAAAAATGTCTCGAAGTTCTTGAAACTATAAATAAAAATAATTTGAAAGCAAACCTGTCTCTAAAGCCGACTCAGATGGGTTTGAATTTAGATGAAAACTTTGCTTATGAACAGATAGAACAAATTGTTCAAAAAGCCAAGGAGATAAATAATTTTATACGGCTTGATATGGAAGATTCACCATATACCGATAAAACATTTAATCTTCTAAAAAGGCTTAGGAAAGAATTTGATAATGTCGGTGTCGTGATCCAGGCTAAGCTGAAACGCACTTATGATGATGTTATCGAACTAAATAAAATCGAAACTAACTATAGACTGTGCAAAGGAATTTATATAGAACCGGTTAATATTTCGTATCGTGATAAACAAATGATTCGCGATCATTATCTCAAAATATTGGAAGCTATTTTGAAGAATGGAAATTATGTCGGCATTGCAACGCACGACGAGTATTTAATAGAAAAAGCATATCAAATGATTAAAACATTAAATATCCCGAAAGATAAATTTGAATTTCAAATGCTACTCGGCGTCAGAGAAGATTTGAGGGATAAAATAAATTCAGAAGGATATAAAATTAGAATTTATGTTCCTTTCGGAAAAGATTGGTATGCTTATTCAGTCCGGCGTTTACAAGAAAATCCTCAGATAGCCGGGCATGTATTCAGAAACATTTTTTCGTTTAAGTAATGAATGTACTAGGAATTGAAAGCTCATGTGACGAAACTTCTATTGCGGTAATATCGGATGATAAACTAACTGCCAATCTAATTTCATCGCAGGATTTCCATTCAAAATATGGAGGAGTTGTGCCAGAGCTTTCAAGCCGGGCACATCTTCAAATTGTTATTCCGCTTTTAAAGGACGCTCTGGCAAAATCAAATCTTGAATTAAAAGATATTGATATAATTTGCGCAACAGCTGGACCAGGCTTAATCGGTGCTCTTCTTGTCGGATTAACTTTTGCTAAAGGTCTTGCATATTCTCTTAACAAAAAATTCATTGCTGTAA
>JAJYCM010000306.1 GCA_021778375.1 Bacteroidota bacterium | reverse complement strand
TATCTTTTTTCTCTGATATAAATAACGATGGTGAGGTAGATTCTGTTACGCTCACTATTAGTGATTCAACCGCAGCAAGCAGTACTCCGAATCCGCACGATAAAGTTTTTTATAGAATAATAAATGAAGACACGCTAAAAGGAGCGTCATTAGGATTAACAAATATTAATTTCATATACAAAGACAGCCTTGGCAATGCTACTTCAAACATAAATAGCATAAAATATATTCAAGCAGAAATGTGGTTTGAATCTACAGAGAAAATGGATTCAACTTATCAGCAAACATTTTGGGAAATGACTGTAAACCCGAGGAATTTGTAATATGGGGAAAGCAGTTTTAATCGTAACTCTTGGATTATCAATAATCATTGGTATTCTAATTGTTAATCTAAATGCAAATTCAACAAGAGGACTTCAGACTTCTGTTGATTCATACAGTGAAATGCAGTCAAGGTTAATTGCAAACTCAGGCGTTGAAATTTATCTAGAAAAATTAAGAAGGAATAAAAGTTTAACCGGGAATTTTATTGGTAATAGTTTAATGGGAGGAAGTTACGATGTTTATATTTCCGGACCGGATTCTAATTTAACAGTAAGATCTGTTGGGCATTTTAACGGAAACGATCATACTTGTATTGTAACGGCAAGAAGAAGCCCGATTTCAATTCCAAATATTACTTCAGCAATTTATGTTTCAACGGCGGACTTAGGGTTACACTTATCAGGCAATATGTTTATCGACGGTAATGATCATAACCTTGATTTGAGTGCAGGGCCAAGTCCTTCATTGCCGGGTATTGGAGTAAATTCTCCAACCGACAGCGCATATGTTATTAATGACATTAGGCCTAATATCTCCAACTTAATCTTAGGACTAGGAGGATCTCCAAGCGTAAACACAGTAAACAGTAATACTGATTGGATGTCCGTTACACAAAATTTTATTTTCGCAGCCGATACCACAATCTCGACCGGCACTTATTCATCAGGCACTACGTTGGGAACTGCCTCCAATCCCAAGATAACTTATGCAAATGGGAATGTTGGTTTTTCAGGTTCCGCTTCAGGATACGGAATTATGGTAGTGAATGGAAATTTATCTATGAGCGGAAATTTTTCTTTTACAGGAATTGTTATTGTTTACGGCCAATCTGAAATTATCACAAACTCAACCGGCAACTCCGGTATTTTGGGCGCTACAATTTTCGTTGGACAAAGTGTTGATTTTAAAGCGACAGGTAATTCTTCATTTTTTTATAGCAGCCAATCAATCAATAACGCAAAAGCAAATCTAAAATCCTCAAGGTTTCAAGTTATTAAGTGGTGGGAATAGTTTCCTAATGTTTCGCCTCTCTGTGGCTCTTTTAATTTTTTTGTAATTCTCTCTACTACTGATGTGCTGCCACGCTCATATGCGTAAACTTAAGAGAATAATGTTCCAATAGAATATAAAATATTTATTTGATTCGTGTGTTAATTGGGTATTTTTTTTATGTCATACCTTCGGCATTCTATTTTACTTTTTCTTAAATATCTATAATAATATCATCCCTTTGGGATTAAGGCAAATAAATCCCGTGAGGGATGTAATTCCCGATTCTAGAGTTATTATCTAATTTTTATATGCAATTCTTTTAATTGATCTTCATCTACTAACGAAGGCGCTTCATCCATCAATGAAACAGCGCTTGCAGTTTTTGGGAACGCAATTACTTCACGGATAGAACTTTCACCCGCAAATATCATCGCCATACGGTCGAATCCAAACGCAATTCCACCGTGGGGAGGTGCGCCGAACTTAAATGCATTCATTAAAAATCCAAATTTATGCTCCGCTTCTTCGCCGGAGATTCCGAGCGCTTTAAACATTTTTGATTGAAGATCCGCATTATGAATTCTAATACTTCCGCCTGCGATTTCGGTTCCGTTTAATACAAGATCATAAGCTCTTGCTTTAACTTTCGATGGATCGCTTTCCATAAACTCCACATCTTCAAGGCGCGGCGATGTGAATGGATGATGCATAGCATAAAAGCGCTTTGTCTGCTCGTCCCATTCAAACAGAGGGAAATCAGTTACCCAAAGTAGTTTTGGTTCGGCATCCGGCTTAATTAAATCAAGACGGCGCGCCATTTCTAATCTTAACTGCCCCATGATAGAAAGCGTTTTTAATTTTGATCCGGTAAGGATAAAAAGTAGATCCCCCGGTTTTGCATTTAGACCTTCGATAATGTTTTTCTTTTCTTCATCAGACAAGAATTTTGCAATCGGCGCTTCAAGATCTGCACCAGAGGGGGATTCTTTTACGCGCATCCAGATGAGTCCGCCGGCGCCGAGTTTTTTAACAAAGTCAGTCAATACGTCAAGCTGGTTTCTTGTATACTCGCCGCAGCCGGGAGCAAGAAGTCCCGTAATTATTCCGTTATTTTTTATGCTGTCATTAAATACTTTGAACGAAGTATTTTCAAAAACATGGTTTAATGTTACCATCTGCAAGTCAACGCGAAGGTCAGGTTTATCGCTTCCGTATTTTTCCATTGCTTCGTCAAAAGTAAGCTTTGGAATAACGGGCAAATCTTTATTCCAGATTTCTTTGAAAAGAATCTTCATCAATCCTTCAACTATTTCAAATATATTTTGCTGATCGATGAATGACATTTCAACGTCAATCTGAGTAAACTCCGGCTGGCGGTCTGCACGCAAATCTTCATCCCGGAAACATTTTACAATTTGGAAATAACGATCAAGTCCGGATACCATTAAAAGCTGTTTGTACTGTTGTGGCGATTGAGGCAGCGCATAAAACTTTCCTTTGTGAAGGCGGCTCGGGACAAGATAATCACGAGCTCCTTCCGGAGTGCTTTTCATCAGCACGGGAGTTTCAACTTCAACGAAATTATTCATATCGAAATACCGGCGGACAATCTGATACATTTTATGCCGCATCAATATATTCTTCTGCATTGACGGACGACGCAAATCGAGATAGCGGTATTTCAATCTTACATCTTCGCTTGTATCTACTTCATCTTTAATTTGGAAAGGAGGGGTTTTAGCTTCATTTAAAATTACAAGTCTGCTAACCATTACGTCTACGTTGCCGGTAGGAAGTGCGGGATTTTCAGTACCTTCAGGACGCTTTCTTACTTTTCCTTCAATGGAAACAACAAATTCATTCCTTAAACTTCCTGCTGCTAAATGAGCTTCTGCATTAAATCCCGGTTCAAAAACAATTTGAGTAATTCCGTACCGGTCACGCATATCTATAAAAATTAAACCGCCCAGGTCGCGTCTTGTATCGACCCAGCCGTTAAGAGCCACGTTTTCACCGATATGAGTTTCTCTTAATTCCCCGCAAGTATGTGTTCGTGTTTTAAATTGCATCTATGCTAAATCTACTCCTAAATTGAAATTTGAGCCGTAAAAATAATCATTTGTTAAGGGGTAATCAAATAAAATGAACACACGAAATAAATTATTCCGGACGATTA
>JAJYCM010000305.1 GCA_021778375.1 Bacteroidota bacterium | reverse complement strand
ATTTGATCGGCCATATAAGCAAATGAACTAAAGAACGGTCCAAGCTTTACCGCAACTGGAATAGATACAGATGATTTGACAGCTTTCACTATTTCGATATAATTCTTTTCAATATCCTGACTAGAAGTTTTGACGTCTGAAGCAAGTCTGTAAATATTTAGTTCAAGAGCGTCGGCGCCGGCTTCTTGAATTTTTTTTGCATATTCAACCCATCCGCCGAGAGACTTTCCATTTAAGCTCGCTATGATTGGAATATTAACAGCGTCTTTTGCCTTGCTGATGTGTTCCAAATATTCTTCCGGGCCAATTCTGAAATCTGCAGATTGAGGAAAGTAAGATTGCGCTTCGGCATTGCTTTCTGTATGTGAGGTTTCATGATGATAAAACTCTAAAGATTCATTTTCAATTTGTTCTTCAAAAATGGAATATATAACCGCAGCACCAGCTCCGGAGTCTTCCATTTGCTTAATATTTCCAATGTCTGCAGAAAGCGGTCCTGCCGAAGGTACTATTGGACTTGATAGGTTTAACCCTAAATATGTTGTTGTAATATCCATAATTAATCTCGCCTATATTTTATGATTCGCCCTTATCCCGTTTAAGTACAAACGGGATAAGAGGAACCTAATTTAATGTTTATTTTTTAATTTCTTCTTTTGAAGTTGCAGCAAGCTGCTCATATACTTTCCACTTATCTAATACATCCTGCTGTGCATGTACGATTAGCTTTTCAGCTTCCTCCGGATCAGATTTGGTAAGCATTTTGTATCGCGTTTCCATGTATGCGTATTCTTTCAGCGGAATTTTTGGTGCCTTAGACTCAAGCTTGAACGGATTCTTACCTTCCGCTGTCAAATCGGGATTAAAGCGGTACAACTGCCAGTGACCTGAATCCACAGCAGCTTTTTGATTTTGCATTCCTTTTGCCATATCGATTCCGTGAGCTATGCAATGGCTGTATGCAATTATTAAAGATGGACCATTATATGCCTCAGCTTCAATAAATGCTTTAACCGTTTGTGCATCACTCGCGCCCATTGCAACTTTTGCAACGTAAACATTTCCGTAAGCCATTGCCATTAATCCAAGATCTTTTTTAGCCATAGGTTTTCCGCCCGCTGCAAATTTTGCAACCGCTCCGCGTGGCGTTGATTTTGACATCTGCCCGCCGGTGTTCGAATAAACTTCAGTGTCAAGCACAAGGATATTAACATTTTTCCCTGATGCAAGCACATGGTCTAACCCGCCGTAACCAATGTCGTAAGCCCATCCATCGCCGCCCATTATCCAGACAGACTTTTTAACAAGATAATCTGCCAAGCTTTGAAGATGTTTAAGGTCGCTAGATTTACCGTTGCCCCCGGCTTTCAGAAGGTCATTTAGCTTTTGCTTTAAGATTTCCACTCTTTCTCTTTGAGCGTAAATTCCGGTTTCATCTTTTTGATCTGCATTTAATATTTCTTCAACTAATTCAGCGCTGACCTCAGAAGATAATTTCTTAAGCAGATTTGCAGCCTGTCCTGTATGTTTGTCAATTGCTAAACGGAATCCCAATCCAAATTCAGCATTATCTTCAAACAAGGAATTTGACCATGCAGGTCCTCTTCCTTCTTTATTTGAAGCCCAAGGAGTTGTTGGTAAATTCCCGCCGTAAATTGATGAGCATCCGGTGGCATTTGCAATAACCGATCTGTCACCAAATAATTGGCTTACCAATTTAACATAAGGTGTCTCTCCGCAGCCGGAGCAAGCGCCGGAAAATTCAAACAATGGTTGTAAAAATTGTGAGTCTTTTATCGCAGATGTTGATACCAGTCTTCTATCAACTTCGGGTAATGTTAAGAAGTAATCCCAGTTTGCTCTCTCTTGTCCTTTTAACGGCAACTGAGGCATCATGTTTATTGCTTTCAGCTTTGTCTCCTTTTTATTCTTTGCCGGACAAATATCAACGCAAATTCCGCAGCCGGTGCAATCTTCCACAGCAACCTGAATTGTATATGCTAAATTATCACCATAATCTTTTCCTTTGAACTTCATGTGCTTAAATGTCGCCGGAGCATTTGCCAAAAGTTTTTCATCATAAATTTTCACTCGGATAGTAGCATGAGGACATACTGCTACGCACTTGTTGCATTGAATACAAACCTCAGGATCAAATACCGGTACTTCGAGAGCAATATTCCTCTTTTCCCATTGAGCTGTCGCGGTCGGATATGTCCCGTCAACGGGCATTTTGCTGACCGGAATGAGATCACCTTTACCGGCAATCATCGGTGCAAGTACATTTCTAACAAACTCAGGAGCCCTATCTGAAACCGCAGGAAGGAATTGATGTTTGCTCGTTACACTTGAAGGAATTTCAACTTCAAATAAATTAGCAAGTGTTTGATCAACGGCGTTGAAGTTCATCTGAACAATTTTATCGCCTTTTGCTCCATAAGTCTTTTTGATAGTATTCTTGATCATTTCAATTGCTTCAGCTTTAGGAAGGATTTTTGAAATAGCGAAGAAGCAAGTCTGCATAATTGTATTTATTCTTTGACCCATTCCTGTATCAGCAGCAACTTTGTATGCATCGATCACGTAGAACTTCATTTTCTTCGTAATCAAATCCTGTTGAATTTTATCAGGAAGAGTATTCCATACTTCATCTTTAGGAATTATTGTGTTAAGCAAAAATGTAGCTCCCTCAACACCATCTTCAAGAAGATCCATTTTCTCTAAAAAGTTAGGCTGGTGACATGCAATGAAGTTTGCCTTATCTACAAGATAGGTCGATTTTATTTCTTTCGGTCCGAATCTTAAGTGAGATATTGTAGTGGAACCGGATTTTTTAGAATCATAAACGAAGTAACCCTGAGCATAAAAGTTTGTTCCTTCGCCGATAATCTTAATTGAATTTTTGTTAGCACCCACAGTTCCGTCCGCTCCAAGACCGTAAAACTTTCCTCTGAACGTTTCCGGAGCTTCAACATTAAACGAAGGATCAAATTCTAAACTGGTATTAGTAACATCGTCATTAATACCTATTGTGAAATGATTTTTAGGTTTATCCTTTTTAGCCGGGTTAAGTCCTTTAGACATATTTTCAAAAACAGCCTTTACCATCGCCGGAGTAAATTCTTTTGAAGATAAGCCATATCTACCGCCAACAATTTTAGGATAAGCAAACGGAAGATCACCGTTGTTGAACCGCTCTGATATAGCGTTTACTACATCAAGATAAAGAGGCTCACCCGGTGCGCCTGGCTCCTTGGTTCTGTCCAATACGGAAATAATTTTTGTCGTATTAGGAAGCGCATTAATGAAATGATCGATTGAGAAAGGTCTGTATAATCTTACTTTTAGAACGCCGACCTTTTCTCCCTTGGAAATTAAATAGTCGATTGTCTCTTCAACAGCGCCTGCACCCGAACCCATTATTATAATAACTCTTTCAGCATCCGGTGCACCAACATAATCAAATAAATGATATTGTCTTCCAACGATTTTTGCAAACTTATCCATCTGCTTTTGTACAATTTCGGGACAATCATTATA
>JAJYCM010000304.1 GCA_021778375.1 Bacteroidota bacterium | reverse complement strand
AGCCATTAAGATTCCTCTTTTTAGTTCGTTACTGCTATATTCATAAACATATTTAAAACTATAATTATGAGTTATTAAAAGATATTCGAGTAATGCAGAAGCGACAATTACAAGCATAGCCATTACGTGATAAGCAATTCTTCCAAAGTTTAGTGCATTATTATAACCGCGGTAGCTTAGATAATACATTACCATCGAAACAATGCTGCTTGCAAGAGCTAAAGTTAAGATCAGACTTCCTATCATTTAATCCTCATATAATCTATAATTTAATTATACAAATACGTTATTTCTAATAAATTGGAATATTGGAGTAAGAAAGTGTTGTAGCTTAATCACTCTTTTTAAAGAATGTAATTCTGACATTATTCCACTATTCCATAAATTGTGTAAAGCAAGTTACACAAATACATTTGTAAAATATTTTTTTTACAAAGTAGATGTTTTAACGGCTTGCACGTTTTGCCCTTCATATTTGCTTGGGCACTTGGTTAAAATGCTAGTAGCATGAAAGCAGTTATCATAATACTTACCCGTAACAACAACAGATTGGGCTGTTTCAAAATTATTAGGGATAGTACCATTATATATTACTTTCATCTCAGTACCATGATTGTCCATCATGTAAAATGAGAAAGTTCTGTCAGAAGTATTGATAACATAGTTTTTATCTTTAACCCATTTGCCGGTGGCTTTGACAGTTTTGTCTTTTGCCATAACAACCGAAAGGTTACTTTCGTACTTAATATTACTTTGAGTAAAAAGATATGCTGTTAAGCCTAAGAACACTACGATAATAAATCCACCAAATATATATTTCTTTTTCATTTCTTATCTCCGTTAATTTCCTTTTCAATATTTTTCATTCGTTTATCTAAGTTTAGCAAGTAGAAGAAGATTCCCGTCCAAACGATAAGAACGATTATCATCACTATATAGATCGCATTTTCATTTAAAAACTGATATAATCCTTGCAAGTTAACCTCTATATTTTTTGTTAATTTTATCTCTATAGATTATTGATTTATAGCCGATATTCCACATCCAGAAATATAAAATTGTAAAACCGATTAGAGAAAGGAAGAAAATTAACTCCATATTTGCATTCATCTTAAAATCGATAACTGGACCGGAATTAGTATCATCGGCAGAGCCGGGATGCAGCCCTTTCATAATTCTTGGCATTATAAAAACAAAGAACGGAACTGTTAAAAAAGCTATTATAGCATATACAGAAGAAAGCGTTGCCCGTTTTTCGTCTGATTCAATTGAAGATCTAAGGGCAAACCAGGCACCGTAAATTAGTAGTAAAGCAAAAATACTAGTTTGGCGTGGATCCCAACTCCAAAATGAGCCCCAAGCAAACTTTGCCCACACTGCGCCGGTTATTGTAGCGAGGATACAAAAGATAATTCCAAGTTGAGCGGCAGCATAAGATTTTGCATCGTCATCTAAATTTTTCTTTCTTAGATATTTGAAACTGTATATAGTCGACATAAAAAAAGCCACAACTGAAAGCCAAGCCGTAGGGACATGGAAAAAGATAATTTTGGCATTTTCCTTAAGCCCCGGAATAAAAGGAAACTCATACCATTTCGTCGGCACCGGAACGATTGGGAATGCAATGCCTGCAATTGAAACGAACGCAAGCAATAAAAATAAAAATATTTTCCAAGCCATACATTTTATCCTAAAAATTCGTTAAACTTACTAATCTTTCCAAACAAAGTCGAAAAGCAAATAAGATGCTGTGAGCATTATAACATCATAACAGATAATAATAGCCAGTTCAAATTTTGCATCGATAAAACTTGCTCCTTCAAAAGACATCAAAGTTAATTGCACCGATGTTAATATTAAAGGTAATAAAATCGGAAATGATAGAACTGGATAAAGTGTGCCCTTTGCACCTGCTTTAGATATTATTGCCGCAATTATTGTTGAAGCAATTGCAAGCCCTGCATTTCCGAAAAAGAATGCCGCAATAAACAACGCTAAATTTTTGATCGCAAAACCGTCAAAAAGTGCTGAATATAGAAGCGTTATTACGATGTTCATGCAAAAAACTAAGACAATATTAAATAACAACTTACCGGAAAAAATGGTAGATGGAGCAGCAATTAATTGCAAAGTTAAACTTGTTCCTCTTTCTTCTTCTGAAACAAAGGCTCTCGAAAGTCCCGACATTGCAGAAAAAAAAATCACAACCCAGAATAATCCGGCGGTCAAGCTCTGAGTGATGGTTTCGTTCCCAATAGAAAATAATATAACACTAGTTGCTACAATAACAAACATTGCAAGCGAATTTACTGCGTACCGGGTTCTAATTTCCGAACGAAAATCTTTCAAATACAAAGCATAAGCTTTAGTGTGCATTTAATTCTCAATTTTGAAAAGAGGAACTATATTTTTTTTATCAGTAATTTTGCTAAAATCGACTTATTTATAATCTGTTCCAATACTAGAGAAAATTTAATTGCCAAAAGGTGACTATTAAGTCAAAAAGATACTGAATTTTTCAAATTCCCTAATAATAGAACAATTATTATGCCGCTCACAACTGTTTAAAATCTTCTAATCGGATTTCCCTTTGACATAAATTCAAATCAGATTGTTCGTTTGAGGCAATAATTATAATATTTGATTTACTTTCATTCTCTACTAGTTGGTATATAGTGTCTTTACCGCTTGAATCAAGATTTGAAGTTGGTTCATCCAAGATTATCAGACTTGGATTGTGAATTAAAGCAAAAATGAATTTAAGGCGCTGTTTCATTCCTGATGAATACGTTTTCACAAGGTCATCTTTACGCTTAAACAGAAGTAGCTTTTCAAGAAGAAAATCTGCTCGTTCTATATTTAGTTTAATACCTCTAATATTTGAGAAAAACGAAAGATTTTCGTAAGCTGAAAATTCTTCATACAAAACCAAATAAGGAGAGACAAAACCGATATAATTATGAAGTTTTTCAGGTATTATTTCCTCTCCCCGGTCTTGATGTACAATTTCCCCAGAAGAGGGGGAAGTGATCCCTGCAATGATTTTTACAAGAGTTGATTTTCCAGAACCATTATCGCCGGAAATGCCAATAATACCGTTGTTACTAATTTCAAAAGTCATGTCCTTAAAGATAAGCCTTCGACCAAAAAATTTTGAGATGTTTTTTACATGAAGAATATAATTATTCATTAAATATCACCAACTTCCCTTTGGAAATGTTATTGCCACATTTTGTTACATATAAATAAACTCCGGATGGAAGTTTTTCATTATCAGCTTTTCTACCATTCCACCTTATTACTTTCTGACCGTAATAATTGATTATTGCTTGATTTGTTGAATATACTAAATTCAATGATACAGAATAGACATAGAGATTCACTTCGACAGTTTGATCTGGGGTAACCGGGATATAGATAGAGCTGTTTTTGTTATAATTAAATGGAGAGGGAAAAGCAAAATTTACAGGTGCTGCTATTGATTGCCCCGCTTGAATTGTATCTCCGTTGAGTATTTCTGCAGTAAGCCAGAACGAATTTTTATCTG
>JAJYCM010000303.1 GCA_021778375.1 Bacteroidota bacterium | reverse complement strand
TTAAAAGAATAGGGATAGAAAAATCCGTATTATACTTAGACGGACTTTCAAAAGTTATTTCCAAGCTAAAGAAGAACAATATAGACGGGCTTAATCTATCTTACTCAAGATTTTTAAGTAAGAATATTGTTGAGAAACTTAGGTCAAATAAAATTAAACTATACATGTGGACAGTTAATGATGCAAAGAAGGCATTGCGGCTGGTAAGCATAGGCGTAGATGGTATTGTTTCGGATAGAGCGAGCAGGTTAAAGAATCAGGTTCTGGAATATAGGGAGTACAGGTCTGATATGGATTTAAAACATAGGATAGTATTTCCAAATTCATTTTAAATATTGCTAGAATGAGTCATGAGCAAAGACAAAATAATAGTCGGTATACATGGACTTGGGAACAAGCCTCCGAAGGAAATATTAAGTGCATGGTGGAAAACAGCAATAATTGAGGGGTTAAGAAAAAATAATTTTGATACAGCCGATTTCGATTTTGAGATGGCATATTGGGCGGATGTGCTAAATGAAGAGCCTTTAAATCCTGATGAGGAGAATTCGAATCACTCGCGTTATGTATACGAAAAATACCTACCCGAAGGAGAGCAGACTAAAGAAGACCCGGTAAGTCTAAAGCAAAAAGCTTCAGACTATCTTGAAAAGTACTATGGAAAATTTTTAATCAATGAAATCATCTCATTAAAGCATCCCACGCTGACTGACGCATTCGTTTATTTCAATTTGAGAGAATTAAAAATATACTTCTCTTTACTTAAAGGAAAGTATAGCAGGGAAGAAAGACTTGCAAGAGAAGTTATGATGAGTCGATTTATGGAAATACTAAGGCGAAATAGAGGGAAAGAGATTTTGATAATAGCACATTCAATGGGTGCAATAATAGCACATGATGTACTATTGGAAATTGACTCTGAAATTTCAATTGAGACCTTAATAACTATCGGATCGCCGCTAGGCCAGCAGTACATAGTTAAGAATTATCAACAGGAATCAGAGAAGAAACGTAATGACAAATTTATTACTCCGTCAAGTATTAAGAAGGCATGGTATAATTATTCGGATAAGGATGACCTTGTAGCTATTGAACATTTTTTAGGAGATACCTATAAAGTGAATGAAAGCAAAGTCAAAGTAGTTGATCAATTAGTTAATAATGATTATACAATTGCGGGCTATAAGAACCCACATACAGCATTTGGATATTTACGAACGGGAGAAGTTGCAAATATTATAAATGAGTTTCTGCGGCACAAGAAGACTAACCTATTTAGTTTCATAAAATTGAAACATACTAGTTAATTTATAAATAAAAATTAAAAAAGATAAAAGAAGTACTTGACATAGAAAAAAATAATAATTATGTTAGCAATTAGTTAAACGTTTAACTTAGAATGATGAATCCAACAATAAAAGATGTAGCTAAAATGGCAAATGTTTCAATCGCGACGGTGTCGTTGGTTGTGCATAATCATAAGAGGATCTCACAGGAAACTAAAAATAAAGTTTTAAATGCAATTGAACAGCTTAACTATCATCCATCCCATTCTGCACGCGGGCTTGTTAGAAGAAATTCCGGTAATGTCGGCTTTGTTTTAACTGACGATCACTTTCTGAGGACTGAACCTTTTTACACTCATATTTTTATTGGATCAGAATTTGAAGCTCATGAAAATGAACTTTATGTTCTGCTTACAACAATTAATTCTGACTTCAATAGTTCTAATAGACTTCCCCGTTTCATCTTGGAAAGAAATATTGATGGATTAATAATTGCTGGTAAAGTTCCTTTCCCTTTTATCGAACAAATAAGTAAATATAATTTCCCGATTATTTTTGTAGACTATTCACCGTGCGCAAAGAAATATTCCGGCGTCTTGGTTGATAATATACAAGGCGGTGAACTTGCAACTGAGCATTTAATTAAATCCGGACATGAAAGAATTGCTTTTATCGGCGGAGATATCGAACATCCTAGTATCAAAGATCGATTGAATGGCTATAAAAATTCATTTGAAAAATTCGGTCTTAAACTTAATGATAGTTTAATTGACATTGAGGAAGATTATCCGGGAAGAACTAATGGCTATAATGCCGCAGAAAGATTATTTACCAAAAACAAAGATATCACTGCAATTTTTTCCTGTAACGATGCTATGGCTGTTGGCGCAATGCAATATATGAAAGATAATGGTATAAAAATTCCGGATGATTGTTCTATTATAGGTTTCGATGATGTTGTCTCGGATAATGCCATTGAACCTGCCCTTAGTACTATTAGAGTCCCTAAAATGGAAATGGGAACGGAAGCCATGAAGCTTATGGCACACATGATAAAGAATAATCTAAAAGATAATAGAAAAGTTTTATTGCCGGTCGATTTAATTATTAGAGAATCTACAAAAAGGATTTAGTTATAATTATTTTTACAATAAGGAATTCATGAAGGCAGCAATTTTCAAAGGACCTTACGAACTACATGTTGATGAGTATTCTCTTCCTAAGATTGAGAAGAGTCAGGTACTTATCAAAGTTGATTTATGCGGTTTGTGCGGTACAGATTTCCATATCTTTTCTGGAGAAGCGCCTTCTAAGCCTCCGGTTATTCCCGGTCATGAATATGTCGGAACGGTCGTTGACAAGGATTATCGTGTCGACGGACTTTCTATCGGCGATCATGTAGCAATTGATCCCAATATATATTGCGGAGAATGTTATTACTGCCGTCATGGCAAAATAAATTTTTGCACTAATCTTAAAGCTCTTGGAGTTACTCTAAACGGCGGCTTCGCTGAGTATTCAATTGTCCCTTCCTCCCAAGCATATCATATTCCGAAAGATTTATCGTTTACGTCAGCCGCCTTTGCAGAGCCTCTTTCTTGCTGTGTGCATGGTATGGACCAAGCCTCAATTAAATTAGGCGAATCGGTTGGAATAATCGGCGGAGGTACAATTGGACTTATGATGATCCAACTTGTAAAGATTTCCGGAGCCGGTAAAATAATTTTAATAGAGCCTGTAAAATTCAAGCGTGAAATGGCTGCAAAGCTAGGTGCTGATTATACATTCGATCCTAATTCAGAAAACATCAACACTCAAATATCGGAATTAACTTCGGGCGGACCGGATGTTATTATTGAATGTGTCGGTAAGAGTGAAGCAACAAATCTAGCCTTGAAGCTTACTAAGAAAGGAGGTAGAATTATTGTATTCGGATTGTCTGAAAAGAAAGACACAATGAGCATCAACTTGCAGAATTTTTTCCATAAAGAATTGGATATAAAAGGATCATTGTTAAATCCATTTACTTTTGCCCGCTCGGTTGAGTTAATTGCTTCAAAAAAAGTAAATGTGGAAGCTTTCAATCCGGTACTATTTAAGTTAGATAATTTGAGAGAAGTTCTAAATAATAAAAGAGATCTTTCTGTAATAAAATATCAAATATCACCAAACTAAACATAAGGAGCTAGCTTATGAAAAATATAAAATACCTGTTAACGGCATTGACTATTTTTCTGGTGGGTATTTCATTTTTGCCTGTTGAGATGTA
>JAJYCM010000302.1 GCA_021778375.1 Bacteroidota bacterium | reverse complement strand
GATAATCCAATCAAATGATGGGAACTGCGTAATAGGCGGTATGATAAGTAGACCTATTGCACATGGCGAAACTCCTCTAAATATATTTTTAAATAAAATTGACTCAAACGGCGATACATTATGGTGGAAAAGATATGGGAACCCCCCCTTTTAAGGGAATATATTAATTCCATCATTCAAACATCTGACAGCGGATATTTAGTTGCTGGCTTTGGGCAAGATACTTTATATGGACCATATCTAGGGTTTTTACTAAAAGTTAATTCAAATGGAGACAGTCTTTGGAGTAAATATTTTAAAATCGGAGAAAGCTCCACTTACTTCAATTATATAATTAGGTCAGTTAATAATAATTATCTTATTTTAGAAACAACAGACTCATTATCGCCGGCTTATCAAGTTTTTACTAAATGCAATATAGTTCAAGTTGATAGTATCGGTAAAATTCTTCTACAGCAAACATTAGGAGATTATGGCGATTATTACCCGTTATCAAAAATTGTTCTAACAAAAGATAGCAATTATGTCTTTATTGCCCTTCAAAGGGATAGTAGTAATCTTATCAAGATTTCACCAATCGCACAAATAATCTCGGCTAAAGTTTTAGATTTTGATGCAAATAATATATCGGGGACCAATGATGGGGGATTTATATTAACAAATAAGTTGAACTCTTCTGAAATAACTTTAGAAAAATTAGACAGCACCGGTAATAAACAATGGTCAAAACAAATTCCTTTTAACACTTCTGATGTAAGATGTGCGGACATTTATCAAACAACAGATAGCAGTTATGTGCAACAGGTTTGGTACAGTCAAGTGGTATGATCTTTTCATACTTAATCAAAACTAATTCTCTTGGTGATTTTATTTTAGATGTTAAAGATTCTCATCAAGAATTATCTGGCTTCAACTTATCTCAAAATTACCCCAACCCATTTAATCCCACAACAATAATTAATTATTCTATTCCTAAAACAAGTTTCGTCTCTCTTAAAGTATATAATGTACTTGGTAAGGAGGTAGCCGTCTTAATAAATGAAGTAAAACCGGCTGGAAATTACAATGCAGAATTTAATTCAGGTAAAATTGCAAGCGGAATTTATTTTTATAGAATTATTGCCGGTCAATTTTCTTCTACCCGCAAAATGGATCTTTTAAAATAAATATTGTACTGCGTACTATTTTGTTGAAGTTGATAAATATCTAATTCGATAAAAAGGGTTTACTTTCCATTAATTACTAAATAATAATCTTTACTAACCGGAGATATTGAAATTTTTGCTTCATCCGAAATAAATTTGGATTGAGAAAAGCATTGAATCGAGAAGAAAAGTACGAAAACAAGAAAGTAAAATTTTTCATCATAATCACTCTTATTTTTCTGATTTATATTTTCACCGGAAACCAGCTATAGGTCTCAATATTATTATTTTGAAATTATCGATAAGGACCAACCTTTTCAAATAATAAATTGTAAAAACAGGACACTAAAGTCTAAAATATAATTGCCAAAATGCAGGTAAATTTATTTTCCCTAGAAGCCCTAATTTTTAATTTTCTATTTGACTTTTTCAATTATCCTTGTATTTTTACTCACAAAAAAAGGACTTGTAATATAAAAGATTTGCTACTAAGGGAAATTTTAATATTTTTCTGATCAGAGTAGCAAAGGTGTGCCGATTTGGGAACTTCTCTGATCGGTTTTTTGTTGTAATAAAATTAACGGAGTATACGTCTAAATAATTGATACTTGTTTCTTAAGCAACAGATTAAACACAAAAAAAAGGAAGGCAGCTATGGCAACTTTAAAAGCGAAAATTGACAACCCCTTGTCTGACTTAATTAGCGACGAAATTTATGAACTATTAAGCGCTCAAGGTCTAATTGATGAAAAATCAGTTAGAGACTATCAAATAAGGAAAAAATTTAAGCAGCTTAGGGCGAGCAAAATAAGCGCCGGAGATGCTATCGACTCCATACGCGAAGAATACCCTTATCTGCAATTTGATACAATTAGAAAAATTGTTTATCAAATTAGTAAATAATAATTTTTTATCTTGACAAAATAATTTAAAGATTATATATTTAGTTCGACTCTTTCGAAGGGTTCTCCCCTGCCCTTTGAAGCAAACAGAGTTAAGCCCGGTGTCACCCCCATCGCCGGGCTTCTTTTTTTATTACAAGGAGTTTACTATGGCTAAAGCAATTAAAAAGAAAAGTATTCCTAAAACAAAAAAAACATTTATCGCTCCCTTTTCCGCATATTGGACAAAAACAAATTATACTATTTTCTTTGCGGGAATTGCTACAATAATAATTGGTTTCATTTTTATGTCAATGGGTCCGTGGAATAGCATAGCTTCATTAGATATTTCCCCTGTTTTATTAATTATCGGCTACTTAATTATTTTGCCTTTATCAATTCTTTATACCAAGAAAGAGTCAACTGAATCAATTAATACTTCTGATACTCAGATAAAATAATTTATTCAGCCTTTAGCCTAAATAAGCAATTTCTGTGACTCAAACCTATTATTGAGATCATTTCTCCTTGTCGTGAATCCGTTGAGGCTCCGACTAAGGTGAAAGTGGTTATTAAAAAATAAATATTGTGTAACGTCAGTTATTATTATATTCATTTTATTGAAAAATTGACTAAGCTAAACCCAGAACAATTAACTGATTTATTTTTACTCCTTTCCGTAGAGGGAATTGGCCCCGCAAAATTTAGGAGCCTCCTCTCCAAATTTAAAACTACAGAAAATATTCTTTCTGCAAATTACGATTCACTATTAGAAATAGAAGGAATAAGCACCAACCTTGCTAAGCGGATACGTCAAATTAATCGCAAGCGTAACGAAACAAAAGATATTGTATTAAAACAGCTTAATAAGCTTGACAAACTTGGCTGCTCTATTGTTACTGTGTGGGATAATGAGTATCCATCGATTTTAAAAAAAATTTATGACCCTCCTATAATTCTTTTTTATAAAGGAAATTTTGCCGAACCAGATAACTACTCCATTGCGGTTGTTGGTACGAGACAGCCTTCCAATTATGGAAAACTTCAAGCAGAAAGATTAGTTAACGATCTTGCATCTCAAAGAATTACAATTGTAAGCGGACTTGCTCGCGGCATAGACACTATTGCCCATACCGCTTCTTTAAAGAATAACGGCAGAACCATTGCAGTTATCGGATCAGGATTAGATGTTATATACCCTCCTGAGAATAAAAAATTATTTAATGAGATTGCCGAACAAGGGTTAGTAATTTCTGAATATAATTTGGGGACAAAACCGGATGCGGTAAATTTCCCTAAAAGAAATAGAATTATCTCAGGAATTAGTTTAGGTACCATTATAATTGAAACCGGCGTTACCGGAGGCGCAATGCAAACCGCTTCCTTCGCCCTAGATCAGAACAGAGAAGTATTTGCCGTACCGGGAAATCTTGGAGTAAAACAATCTGAAGGAACAAATCTAAAAATCCAAAGAGGAGAAGCAAAACTAATTAGATCATTCGAGGATGTTTTGATTGAACTGGAGCTTAAGTTAAAACCGGTAATTGGTAAAAATATTCCAAAGCCGCAGGTTGGATTAAATT
>JAJYCM010000301.1 GCA_021778375.1 Bacteroidota bacterium | reverse complement strand
AAGCAAGAGAACAATTCGGTAAACCGATTTCTCAATTGCCGGTTGTTACAAACATGTTAGTTGAAATGCGAGTTACGCTTGAAGCAAACCGTACACTGTTCTATCAAACATGTCAGTGGCTTGATAAGAAAGAAAAATATGACGAACAACTTGATAAATTAAAAGCAGAAAAGAAATCATTGTCGGAGATAAACGAGAAATTAAAAGAAGCGACAAAGATTGTAACATTTCTTACTCCATTGACTAAATATTTACTTTCCGAATCGGCAAATAAGATTACTTACGATGCTTTGCAAATTCACGGTGGAACGGGATACATGAAAGAGTTTAGCGTAGAAAGATTATTCCGTGATGCGAGGATTACGAATATTTACGAAGGCACATCTCAGATGCAGATTGTAGCTGCTTCAGGTGGGGCTATAAATGATGTGCTTTGCGAATACCTTGATGAATGGGAAAAGAAGGAATATAAGGGAAATCTTTCACACCTATTATCTCATTTGCAGAATATGAGACAAATTTTTTATGATTGTCTTAAATACCTTAAAGACAAAAAGGATAAAAGCTTTCAGGACATTGCGGCTAAGGACATTGTAGAAATTTATGGAAGTATTTACATTGGATATTTATTATTACAGGAAGCAAATTCCGATAACCGCAAGATTTTTACTGCAAGGCGTTTTATATTAGATGCTGTTGCGAAGGCAATGAAAAACCAGGAAACAATTAAATCGGAACTTTATTCCGATGTTCTTCATGCAGATACAATTTTACTATAATTAAAGTTCAAGATTAAGTTTAAGATTAAGTTCAAGGAAAAAACAAAGATTTAAAAGTATATACTAAGGTTACAATATGAAAAAAGTAAAAAAAATTGCTTACCGTTTTTTTGACGATAACGAGGAAAAACATTATGTGCTTTCTTCATTAAATCACAAAGAATTAGAAGCGCTGGTAGAAAAATTCAAAGCTAAAAGAGAGAAAGTAGTAGCCAAAGATTTTGTTTCTTATCTTAAAAGGCATGATGAGGCTGCTGAAGAAGTAATACTTAAAGATTTTTATTTTTAATTCCTGTAATTAAAAAGAATTAAAATATAAAGTTCAGATAAAACATTTTTTGGGGCCCCTTCTTTTTATAAAATAATCAGTTGCACAACACTCTTTAAATTGAATGTTGCACAACTAATCATTATAAATAAAATCACATAAAAGAATATCCAATTTCAAGTTGCCATTGGGTCATGTTCAATTTGATTGTTTGCTGCCCCGGAGCGTCAAGCGGATTAGCGCCGGTAACGCTGGTAGCAGGAGCAAACATTAGTGATAAGGATAATTCATTACTTGAATTCAATTTCTTTGAAAAGCCTGCTGTTATATGATTCTGAACAACTGCGGGAGCTAAGATATTAAACAAAACTTCAGATTCGGGTACAGGTTGAGTTCCGTAAGAATAGCCCGCCATCCAGGTCCAATCATTCTCTGTTTTATACATAACTCCGAATTTTACAACGGTAACATCTTTCCAGCCAAAGCCGGCTCCGTTATCTGAACCTAATTGGCTCGTCATAATATTTGGCATGAAGGGATCTCCGACAGATTTAACTCCGCTATAATATATTTCTTGAACATCTAAGGCAAAGGTTAAATCTTCGGTTGCTTTAGCAGCCAAGCCAACAGTCCAATTTGCAGGAACGTCAAAATCGCCTTGCTGTGCAAATAAACCGGCATACTCTTTAAATTTTGTCATCAACATTTTTGTTTGATAAGAAGCTCCAACAGATAAATAAGGAAGGATTTTTCCCATATAACCAACTCTTACTCCAAAACCTGTAGAGGTACTGTTTCTGTTGCCTGATAGATTTTGGGGATCGCTTGAAAACCCGGCGAAGGACAAAATGCCCTTAGCAGAAAACATTTGATATCCAAAAAGTGCGGTAATACCAAGCGCGTTACCGGGGAGAAATTCGTTTGCGTAAGTAACGCCAAGAAACATTTGATTTATGCTAACACCTGTAGAAGGAGAAGTTGGATCGTAGAAAGTCCTGGTATTGTAATTTGAGTTCATTCCGCCATTTGCATAAGCCATGGCGCCTATTGCACTAGTTTCATTTAACTTCCATGTAGCGGCAATACTGGGAATGACAAAATAATTTGTTTCACTTTTTACTTGACCGGGCGTTAAACCAAAAGTGCCGGGGTAGCCGGAAGGATTTCCAGAAACTGTATAATCGCGAAGTGGGCTAAATAAACCTAAGTTTATTTCATATTGGCTTTTGTCCAAGAAAGCTAAGCCCGCAGGGTTTGTTGCAGCTCCCATGGAACTTAGTGATAGCGCTACGCCTGCTCCTGCTAATGAGGAGTATTTAGTTCCGTATCCATGTTTAAAATAGCCGCCGGTAGCAAAGGCAGAATTTATTATCAATAAAGTTAAAATAAAAATTGCAGCAGAAGTAACATATACTTTATGTTTCATATAAGTGACCTTCGGATTTATTATAAGTTTATAAAATGATTTTTAGATAATTATGATTATCAATTTCCTTGCCATTATCAACACTAAAGCCACGCAATAATACTACTTACCTGAAAGGTAAGCTCAAATTATTATTCCCAAAGACCTTTATACCGGAAGGAATGAGAAGTAATCTTTTTTTTCGTTTGTTTTGGGACAGTCGATATTCCCTTTTGCGGATACGATATTAAGTACTTATAATATTGCGTAACGTTAAACAATTAATTAATTTTTATAGGGGGGTACATAGAGCAATTAGATTTTTGCTATATATAAGAAAACTAAATTTTAAATTCTTGTCTCTTGGAAAAAAGGATAATTGTTCGATAACACACAACAAAGGGGAAAGAAATAGAAATGCTGCCGGTTCGTTTTTCTTTCAATACATTATTTCTTTATACTTCTTTTCTATTTCATTTACTTCATCGTTTTTCAAAACCGCAAATTCCTTTTCCCTTGCTCTTTTTGATAAAGTTCCATTGTTTTGTTCGAGGAAGCGAATTAATAATGCAACGGTATTATCGGGCATCTGATAATAATCATCCAGCCAGAGTTTCATTGCATCATATTTTTGAAGATATGAAACTTCATCCGGAATAATTTTATTTATTGTATAGTCTACACAATCATATAAAAATTCAGCATGCAGAGTTGCGTCGAAATATTTGTAATAGTCAATAGTCTGGTTTAAGACTTCAACGTTATTATCGGGTGTTTTTCTCCATTCTATGAAGTCGAGTAAAGGTTGTGAATAACTTTCCAGTACTTTTTTGTATTCTTCAATTCTCTCTAATATAGCTGATGATACGGGGAAAATTATACCTTGCGGAGTATATTTCATTACCGCCAATAAATGGTGAATTAGATATCTATGTATTCTTCCGTTGCCATCCTCAAAAGGATGAATAAATACAAATCCAAATGCAATTATTGCTGCTGTTAAAACGGGATAAAAATTATCTTTTTCTAATTCTGCAGCAGTATTCAGCAAGCCTTCCATTAAAGTTTGTATATCTTGCCATTTTGCGGAAACATGATCGGGAATAGGTTCACCGGTATGGCGATCATGCTCGCCTATAAATCCGCCTTCTGTTCTGTA
>JAJYCM010000300.1 GCA_021778375.1 Bacteroidota bacterium | reverse complement strand
AGTAGCTTTGCAGCTTGCCGGTTTTTGGCTGATAAATATGCAGACAAGACGTAGAGCATTTATAATCGGCAAAAGGCATTACGATTTAGGCAATGAATTATTTCGTAAGATGCTCGATAAGCGAATGAACTATAGTTGTGCTTATTGGAAAAACGCTACTACCTTAGACGAAGCTCAAGAAAATAAACTGGATTTAATTTGCAAAAAGCTAATTCTTAAGCCCGGTATGCGTGTACTTGACATTGGCTGCGGTTGGGGTGCTTTTGGGAAATACGCTTCCGAAAAATATGATGTTGAAGTTGTCGGAATTACTGTTTCTAAAGAACAGGTTGAACTCGGAAAAGAGTTGTGTAAAGGTCTGCCTGTGGAATTTAGATTGCAAGATTACAGAGAAGTAAATGAAAAGTTTGATAAAATCGTTTCGGTTGGGATGATCGAACATGTGGGTTACAGGAACTATAGGCAGTATTTTGAAATTGCCAAAAGAAACTTAAAAGATGACGGTTTGTTTTTACTTCATACTATCGGGGATATTCGTTCATTAAAAAGTACGGATGCATGGACCCATAAATATATTTTCCCAAACGGAATGCTTCCTTCAATTGCTCAACTTGGGAAAGCAATAGAAGGTTTATTTGTGATGGAAGATTGGCATAATTTCGGTGCAGATTACGATAAAACATTAATGGCTTGGTACGAAAATTTTGAAGCAAACTGGAAGCTAATAAAAAGCAATTACGATGACCGTTTCTATAGGATGTGGAAATATTTTTTGCTTTCTAGCGCAGGAGCATGCCGGGCAAGAAGTAAAAACCAGCTTTGGCAGATAGTTCTGTCAAAAAATGGAGTTCTTGGCGGATATAATTCATTTAGATAAAGAAAATATTTTGATAATTTAATAAAACCTTTGAATTTAGTAATCCTCAGATTATCCGTTTTCTTCATTAAAAAAGGTTCTATATATTTTATAATAATGTTACTTCTAAAGACTAACAATATACTTGATTTATTTTGTAAACTCATTTTTTCCAAAAATCGGAATTATTTTAATAGAATATTATCGTTTTACCCTTTATTTTAACGGATTAACGCTCACTTCTGTGGATTTTTTACTCTCGGGCGTAGCTCACCCCGCAAGTTGTATGTCCCAACTCATAATTATTGTAGATCAAGTTCATCATAATTCTCGGAGATTCTTATGATTCATAAAATCAACGGTAAACAGCACAATTCAAAACTCTGCTTTGTGTGCGGATTGAAAAACAAATTTGGCATTCAAGCACATTTTTATATTACTGAAAATCAAGAACTTATTGCATTATTTACTCCTTCAGAAGAACATCAAAGTTATCCGGGGAGACTACACGGTGGTATTGCCTCCGCTATTCTTGATGAAACTATTGGAAGAGCGATTCTAAATAAATATGAAACTGAAGTCTGGGGCGTCACGATAGAATTAAATACAAAATTCAAAAAGCCAATACCTTTAAATCAGCAATTAAAGGTCATCGGAAGAATTACCGCTGAAAATAGCAGAATGTTCGAAGGAACAGGAGAAATTATCTTACCAAACGGTGAGGTAGCAGTTACAGCTCACGGAAAATACTTAAAGGTGCCATTAAATAAAATTACTGATTTTGATAAAGAAGAAAACGAGTGGAGAGTTGTTGATTTGGAAACTGATCCAAAAGAAATTGAAATATAATTTGTGGTAAAACTTTTATATTTTTACGCGCAGATTAAAAATAAATTATCAAAAGATCATAAGTCTTTTTGATAAAACAGTTACAAAAATAACTATAAACAAACAAGGGTTAATATATGAATACCAAGGATCTAGGATTTAGCACTAAGTTAATTCATGGAGATGATTTTGAAGATCAGTTTGGCAGTGCAACTGTACCCATCTATCAAACCTCTACATTTAAGTTCAAAAATGCTCAACACGGCGCAGATTGTTTTTCGGGTGCAAGCAATGGATATATTTATACAAGAATAGCTAATCCCACAATCCGGGCTCTTGAAAAAAATATCGCCGGACTTGAAAATGGTTATGACGGAATAGCTACTAGTTCAGGAATGTCCGCAATTACAACCGTATATATGGCATTATTAGGAGCCGGCAGCCACATTATCAGTACTGCTTCTGTTTATGGTCCTGCAAGAGGTGTTTTGGAGCAAGATTTTTCCCGCTTTAACGTAGAAGCTGATTTTGTAAATACAGCAAATATTAAAGAAATTCAAGCAGCCATAAAAAGCAATACTAAAGTTCTCTATGTCGAAACGCCGGCAAATCCAACAATGGAACTTACCGATATAAAAGCTTGCGCTGAGATTGCAAAAAAACATAATTTGGTTTTGGTCGTTGATAATACTTTTGCAACTCCTTATTTGCAAAAGCCATTAGATTTAGGAGCAGATGTGGTTCTTCACTCAGTCACTAAATTTATCAATGGTCATGCAGATATTGTAGGCGGAATAGTTATCACTAAAGAGAAGGAATTATATAAAAAAATCAGGCATTCTATGGTTTATATGGGATGTAATATGGATCCGCATCAAGCTTATTTGGTTTTGCGCGGAGTAAAAACACTATCTCTTCGTGTAGAGCGTAATCAAGAGAATGCTATTAAAGTAGCTAATTATTTAGAAAAACATCCTAAAATTAGTTGGATAAAATACCCGGGGTTAAAATCTCATCCTCAATTTGATTTGGCAAAAACACAAATGAAGGGTTTTGGCTCAATGATCAGTTTTGGAGTCAAAGGCGGGTTGGAAGCGGGAAGAAAACTTATGGATAATGTTCACTTAGCTACTTTAGCCGTATCCTTAGGCGGCGTTGAAACTCTTATACAACATCCGGCCTCAATGACTCATGCTGCAGTAAACAAAGAAGATAAATTAAAAGCAGGAATTACCGACGACTTAGTGCGGTTTTCAGTAGGTATCGAGGATGTTAACGATATTATTAATGACTTGGATCAAGCTTTAGAAAAAGTATAACTCTTGAAATTGTTAAAATTTGGCAGTTCTAAATACCATCTTTTATAAAAATTTAACGAAGGATACACAACGTTCGCAGAGACCCTGCATAGGAGTCTGTTTCACAACTTCCAGATGTCATATCGAAGGAGCTTGCCTGTTGGACAACTCCAAAATGTCATTTCGAAGGATCCGCCACGGCGGACTCGACTGAGAAATCCCATTTTAGACAGTTTTGAGACCTCTTTTTACTTTCGAGACTATATTAGGATAGTTCTGCAACACTCCCTACCGAGTCTGTTTCACAACTTCCAGATGTCATATCGAAGGAGCCTTGCGACTGAGATATCCCACGTTCAACTTGTGTACTTAAGCTTTACATGGGATTTCTCCCTCCGCCTGGCCTAATTTATTATAGTCAATACCACCGTAGAGTACTTTCTTTTTTGTTTCTTTTTTCTTTTATAAAACAATTCAATTAAATCTGAGCATGCAACCTTTGCCTAATCCTAATATTTTGAAGGTCCCTTATCGAGCCTTAATCTTGCTTTATCGAGGCTTTAGGTGCTTACAGGGAGCTTCATAATGCTGCCGGAGAAGGTCCGCAATTGGCCTTAATTGCAGGCTGGGAAGT
>JAJYCM010000299.1 GCA_021778375.1 Bacteroidota bacterium | reverse complement strand
CTCTGATGTTAGTTCAGTCTCTTGCGATATTATCGGTCCTGATAATTCGACTTTAAATACAGCGCCAATAGTGCTAAATCCTGAGACAGCATTACCAATAGAGTCTTATCCAGGATTCAATATTTACATATCAACTTTCCCGATGACCCAATATTATCCTTCTGGTACGTATCAAATCAAATATTATGTTACAGATATAAATGGAAATACGGCGACCGTTGGAATTCATTCATTTCAATATAACAACGGTCTGAACAATCCGGCACCAATAATATCTAATTTAGTTTGCCCGGACACTGCAAAAATAGGCGTTCTGAATGACACGCTTTTTGTATCGGTTATGGTTCAAGACAGCGTTGGTTTGTGGGATGTAGCATCTGTTTTCTTTAATTCATTTATTCCCCCGGACGGGCATCCGTCCTCAACCAATCCAGTCCTACTGCATGACGATGGGACATTCGGAGACAAGATAGCCGGAGACGGAATATATTCCACCTATATAGTGCTTCCTCCTCAAGGAGTTACTAAAGGAACTTACCGGTTTGAATTTCAAGCAAAAAATTTTAGCGGTAAGTTGAGCAATAAAATTATTCATAACGTTGTTGTACAATGAAATTAAAAATTCTAATAACGATTCTTTTTTCATTATTAATTATAAAAGAGTCTTTTTCTCAATTTGCCCCTCATTCATTTATTATGACACAGGACAGGAAAATGGGAAAAATAGAGGCAAACGGAACTCCGTCAAACAATAGCATCAGCGATATGATTATTCAAGGCGATACTGTTTGGCTCGGCACAGACAACGGAGTTAGTGTTTCAACCGACAGAGGGACAAGTTGGACAAACTTCGGAGGTACAACAACTTTTGGATCGGAAAGCGTTTCTGCTATTGGATACAATAATGGAATTTTTTGGGCAGCTACCGCGCACACTACAACAGATAATGGTCAAGACCTCCCTACCGGAAGCGGATTAAAATATACTTCAGACGGAGGGAAAACTTGGATTTCGATACCACAGCCGGTTGATAAACAGAGCGATTCAATAGTTACCTACGGAATTAATAATTTGCGTGCGCTTCCAGTTACAGTAGATGTTCAAAATATAATTTATGATATAGCATTTACACCGGGGACAATTTGGATTGCAACTTTTGCAGGAGGCTTAAGAAAGAGTACAGATATGGGGCAAACCTGGCAAAGAGTTGTCTTACCGCCGGATAATCTTGACTCAATTAAACCAGCAGATACATTAAATTTTTGTTTACAACCAGTCTCAGGGACTTTTTGTTCCGGTGATAATTTGAATTATAGAGTATTCTCAGTTATATCGACAAATGATTCAACTCTTTATGTAGGAACTGCTGACGGAATAAATAAATCGACTGACGGCGGAATAAGCTGGGTAAAGTTTACACATACCAACGAAAATAATCCAATCAGCGGAAATTTTGTTACCGCTCTGGGGTTTAATCAATACGATAGCACAGTATGGGGCGCTACCTGGCAAGCTGACGGTTCCACGGAATTTTACGGCGTAAGTTTTTCTTCCGATGGCGGATTAAATTGGAAAACATCTTTGAGCGGAGAAAAGGCTCATAACTTTGCTTTCGGCGACAGCGGAGAAGTTATTTCATGCACCGATGACGGAGCATTCAGGACTAAAGATAACGGTATAAATTGGATATTACCCAATTCTATAATCGATGCATCGACTAATATTTCATTGATTAATAATTCAGTTTATTCCTCTGCATTTCAGGGTAACAGCGTTTGGGTAGGCACTTCTGATGGTTTAGCAAAAATTGATGAAAATTCCAGCGGCAATATGTGGTCAGGAACTTGGAAAGTCTTTTATGCTTCTCAGCCCGTTTCATCGAAGTCGCAATCATACGCTTTTCCAAATCCATTTGATCCAAGGACTGACATTTTAAAAATCAAATACAGTACCGACGGACAGAGCGTTCCAGTAACTATTAGGATTTTCAATTTCAGTATGAATTTAGTAAGAACGGTCGTTGAAAATGCACAACGCGGGAATCCGTCTCACCTTGTGGATAATTCAAACGGAGTAATTGATTACTGGGACGGCAAAGACGATAACGGAAATATCGTTCCTAACGGAGTTTATTTTTACAGGGTTGATGCAGGCTCTAATGCACCGGTTTACGGAAAAATTTTAGTTGTTCAATAGAGGACTAATTGAAAAAATTATTTATAATAGCGTTCCTTTTTTCGGTAGGTATTATTCAAGCCCAGGCGAAAATTAGTCCTATAAGCACAATGCCGGGAGCATTTAGCCGTATGGGATTTGGCGCACGCGGGATAGGAATGGGCAATGCAATGTCTGCCGTAACGGAAGGTAATTTGGTTTCATATTATAATCCGGCGCTGACGGTTTTCCAGAAGGATAATTCTTTTCAGACATCTTATACATTTCTTTCGCTTAACCGTTCGCTGAACTTCTTAAATTTTACGAGAAGATTTGATTTTTATTCAACCGATTCATTGGGCAATAAAGTAGTAAGATCAAGCGCAGGAATTAGTTTGGGTGTCATAAATTCGGGTGTTAGTCAAATTGACGGGAGAGATGGACAGGGATTTCAGACAGGTAATTTGTCAACGAGCGAAAATCAATTCTTCATTGCTCTTGCAAATAGATTTTCTAAGAAGTTTTCATTAGGAATGTCATTTAAGTTTTACTACTACAAGCTTTACCAGCAAATCTCCTCTACCGGCTTTGGGCTTGATATTGGAGCCCTTTACAGGGTTAACGACCAGTGGAATGTTTCTTTTATGCTTACCGATTTGAACAGTAAATATACTTGGGATAGCACTCCTATCTATCAACAAAGCGGAACTAATACAGTGGATAAGTTTCCGCTATTGAAGAAAATCGGCGTCAGCTACTCAAATAAAGATTACGGAATTATCGCCGCGGTAGAGTTCGAAAGCAGTAACGGAGGTACAAATATTTTAAGAGGCGGTATTGAGTACAATATTTACAAAGGTTTGTATTTAAGAGGCGGACTTGATCAATTTAATTTAAGCAATTCAGACTATCCAGCTAAGCCTTCACTTGGATTTTCATACTTTAAGGAATTTGGGAATATTACCCTCGGTGTTGATTATGCTTTTGTTATTGAACAAAATTCTCCAGCTGATGAGAACGTAATCGGATTAAATATTAACTTCTAACTTTGAATTAAAACGAATCAAGTTTAAGCTCAAGGAAATGTTTAGGTTTATACTAGGCTCAAAATTTAGATTAGAATTTTCACAAGGATTTATTAGGACAATTTATGCGAAAGACTCTTTTAATTTTAATAATTGCTACAACCTCTATATTAGCACAATCTGCAGGCAACAGCGGGCTTTCATTTCTTAAGCTTGGCTTTGGTGCGAGAAACATTGCAATGGGCGATGCCGGAGCTGCTGCTTCGAACGATGTGACTTCTCTTTTTTATAATCCCGCAAATTTAAGCAAGACATCGGGTAATCAAATTTTATTGATGCATAATGAATGGATACAAGGAGTACGGAGCGAAATCTTAGGCGCTAAAACAGATATATATGGAATCCCTTTTGCACTTGGTCTAAATGTAACCTCAATAAATGAT
>JAJYCM010000298.1 GCA_021778375.1 Bacteroidota bacterium | reverse complement strand
AGAAGCTACTTCATCAATTTCTTCCGGGCGTAAATGGGTCGGAGTTCCGCCGCCCCAATGAAGCTGCGTAACTTTTCGATCAGGCAGAATATAAGTTCTGATCATGTCGATTTCTTTTTTCAAATACCGGATATATTCTTTAACGCGGTCACGGTTGCGCGTGATAATCATATTGCATCCGCAGAAATAACAAAGAGTATCGCAGAACGGTAAATGAAAATATAACGAAAGATCGGGCAGCCCTTCACCGTAATTAGTTTTTATTACTTCATCGAGATAGTTCTCGTAAGTAAAACCTTCGTTAAAATGAGGAGCCGTTGGATAGCTTGTGTAGCGCGGTCCCGGCTTATCGTACTTTTTTATTTTTTCTAAATCTATTTCAAACCGAAAAAAATCCTTCACTGCAAAGGCGCTAAGACGCAAAGGATCAAAAATTGTTTACTTTTCGTTTAAATCCATCTACCAATTTAGGAACATTAAAATTAATTAAAAGTCCAAGTCTTTTATCTGCTAATTTACCTTATGCAAAAGGTTATTATTACATAGTGAGAAACCTCCGAGGTTTTCCTAAACCTCGGAGGTTTGCACTTAACTTACTTACTCACCTTACGCATTATGATATCCTCAATTGCCCCGACATTAATGTCGGGGATTTAATCAACAAAAAATGATATTGGCTTTAGCCGCATAAACTGCAAATATGGGGCTAAAGCCCATGTTTTGCTTGTGTGACCCTACCCCGCCATTAATGGCGGGGCAATAGGAAAAAACATGAGTTACTTAGACTATTTAACTCTTCTCGACTCAAAACCTTTGCGTCTTCGCGTCTCTGCGGTGAACCGCCTTGCTTTCTTCCTTAACAATTTGAACAAGCGCCTTCGCCTTTTCCTGATCGACATCGGGAAGAATCCCGTGTCCCAGATTAAAGATATGCCCGCTTCCTTCGCCGTAAGAACTAATAACCTTAACAGCTTCTTCTCTAATTTTATTTTCGCCGGCATAGAGGACAGTAGGATCTAAGTTCCCTTGCAGCGCGACCTTACCGCCGATCTTTTTTCTCACCTCACCCAAATCCATTGTCCAGTCCAACCCGATGACATCGGCGCCTGTGTTAGAAAGCTTATCAAGGCTATGATGAACACCCTTAGAAAAGACAATTACCGGCTCACGATTTCTTTTTATTTCCGAAATAACTTTTGTAATATATCTTAAAGAAAACTCCTCGAAATCAGAAGGCGAAAGAACACCTCCCCAGGTATCAAAAATCTGAACAGCATTAGCGCCGGCATCAATTTTTGCAGAGAGATACTTAGCCACAGCCACTGCCAATTTATCTAAAACTCTATGGGCAAGTTGTGGATTATTATAGACCATTTTTTTTACATAAGAAAAATTCTTAGAACCCTTTCCTTCAACCATGTACGTTAAAAGCGTCCACGGTGAACCCGCAAAACCAATTAATGGCACTCTTCCGTCAAGCTCTTTTTTTGCAAGTGAGACAGCATCGAGAACATATTTTAAGTCCTTCGCCGGATCAATATCTTTAAGATTTCTTGCGTCTTCTTCATTTCTTATAGGATGCGGAAAAACGGGACCTTTGCTTTCGATCATCTGAAACTCCATCCCCATTGCCTGCGGAACCACCAAAATATCAGAAAAAATAATTGCGGCATCAACGCCGATAACATCTACCGGCTGAATTGTAACTTCCGCCGCAAGCTCAGGCGTTTGGCACATCGTAATAAAATCAGCTTTTTCCCTGACCTTTTTATATTCGGATAAATATCTACCCGCCTGCCGCATAATCCAAATAGGAGTTCTCTCGACCGGCTCTTTTCTACAAGCTCTCAAAAACAAATCATTTTTTAACTCGCTCAAATCTATCTCCTTAGTTGCATGACTGATTTTTATTTATAATAATCTACAATTGCCTTAGCCAAACCATCAATAGTGTATTCATCAGGAATAATTCTTACATGAACACCCTTATTTTCAATTGCCGTTTTAGTTGATGGTCCTATAGCAGCCACATCGCACTTTTCAAAGTAACTTGCCGGTTCGGATATTTTCAATATCTTCAAGAAATTGTCAAATGTTGAAGGACTTGTAAAGATGTAAAGATCCGGATTACTTTGATTTAATTTTTCCAAATTTTCTTTAATAACTTCTGGAGGAGGAACAGAAACATTATAAACAGGAGCGCTTTTTATAATTGCTCCAAGCTTTTCAAGCTCTTCCGGAAGCTCTTCGCGACCAATAGCAGAGCGAGGAATAAAGATTACTTTGCTTTCGAGATCGTAATTTGAAAGTTCGTTGATTACACCGTTAGCGCTATATTTTTGCGGGATAATATGAACGGGAATATTATTCCTTTCACAAATTGCTGCGGTTTTATTTCCAACTGCTACAATTTTAATTCTACTAAAATCAAGTTTTACATTCAAGTCATTGCATCTCGAGGTAAACATCTTTACAGCATACGCAGAAGTAAAAATTATAAAATCAATTTTTGCTTTACCCGTAATTATCGAGTCAAATTGATTCCAGCTATCCGGCGGCACAATATCAAGCGTCGGGAAAATAATTACGTTTGCGCCAAGTTGTTTAAATGTCTCGGATGATTCCTTCGACTGTTCGATTGCACGGGTAATGACTATGGTCTTATTTCTTAAAGGCAATGAACTTATGCTTTCAAAGTTGTAAAATAATCCATGCATAATAAAATCAAAAACTTTTTCTCTTTCTGTAAGCAATTTTTCTTCAGGAGAATTATTTTCTATGCCCCGGTGAACAGTTCCGTATACGCTTCCAAGTATCAGATCAACTGCAAAATCAGTTTCAATATTTCTGAAAAGATTTTCCGACTTACCCAATTCAATAATTCCGGCTAATAGGTTTTTCAATTCCTTTTCAAGCGTTACCAATTCAGAACAGAGCGCGTTTTCTGTATTAAGAGATTCTTTCCGGTACATTAAGAAAAAATCCCGGTACTTCATCATAAACATATACAGATGAATTACAAACGAATGAAGCGAATCTACTCTGCTGGTTTCATCTTTTATTTTTTCTTTTAATGAAGTTGTAAGTTTTTCCATCCTCAGCTGCATAATAGAAAAATATAACTCCTCCTTTGAAGAAAAATAAGTATAAACAGTCCCTTTCGCGATGCCGGACATACTGGCAACGTCTTCCATCATCACTTCGTGATAACTTTTACGAGAAAATAAATTAGAAGCAGAATCAATAATATTTTTCCGCTTGATACTTTTCTTACTATCTCGTTTCTTTTCAGCGATCATTATTGCTTTTCATTATTGCTTGCTTGACGGGTTGTCAAGTAAATCTCATCTAATATTTTTTTTGCGCCGGCTTTTAGTAAATCTTTAGCGAGAGTTTTGCCGAGCTTTTCTGAGTCACTCTTTCGTCCGCGAATTTTCTTTCTAAATGTAATCGTACCGTCAAGCGAACCTACCAACGCATCCAGATAAATTCCGTTAGACTTTACTTGAGCAAAAGCGCCGATTGGCACCTGGCAGCCGCCTTCCAGAGTTCTTAAAAGAGAACGCTCCGCTAGCACGGCTAAATAAGTCGCTTCGTCGTGAATCGATTTCAAAACATCATTTACAAAATTATTCTCTTCGCGGATTTCT
>JAJYCM010000297.1 GCA_021778375.1 Bacteroidota bacterium | reverse complement strand
CAGTGCTTCATTCCAACTTACTTCTCTCCATTTGCCGCTGCCTCTTTCACCGACTCGAATCATTGGACCTTTGAGACGATCTTTTTCATAAACCAGCGCTACACCGGCGTTACCACGGGCGCATATTTTGCCCCGGTTATTTGGGTGAAGTGGGTTACCTTCTATATTAACTAATTTCCCATCTTCAACTGTAGCTATTATTCCGCATCTCCAAAAGCATTGTTCGCATACACTTGGTATACGCTCAATTTTTTTTGGCTCTGTTCTTACGGCTGCTTTAGCCTTGGAAGTTGAAGTTGATAAACCAACGGCTGCTCCAGTTCCGACAGTACCGCTTATTTTTAGGAAAGACCGCCGAGAGATTTTCTTCTCCAAGCATTACCTCCGATTCTTTATAAATGTCTGAGTTTTCAAATTGTCTAAATAAGTGAACTTTAATTTTTAATATTTATAAATATCAAATTCTTTGCCACTTATATGTATAAAAATTCATTTGTTAAACACAATCGAAGAATTAACCTTTTTCATTTAGAAGAAAAAAAACAGTAAGATTTCTATTTGGTGGGAAATTATAAGCAATATTTTTACTGCAACAAAGATCACTATTAGCAAATGATAAATTGAAAAATTTACAAGAGATGACAAGTTTTTTATTTTGGAATTGAGAGAGTCAGTGAAAAATCTGTCCAAATTTTTACTTATTTGAATGAATATCGGCCATTTTGGCACACTATTTTTTCTGCAATTTTTAAATAAGAATTAGGGGGGTGTTTTAGGCTTGGTAGAGCGGAGATAGAGCGGAGGTAGAGTTGGTCGAAAAATAGGAGAAAAAGATATTAGATATGACAAAATGGCAGATAGCTAATTACAAAAAAATATTTTGTATTAGAGTCGTTAGTATATCACCTTAAGGAGGAATTCCCTTTGGACCATTGGAATGTTGGAATAATGGGAAATACCTCTCAATTCCATTACTCCACTATTCCAACCTGCCTAGCGGCAGAGAGTGTTGCACAACTCCAATATGTCATTTCGACCCTGCCTACCGTCAGGCAGGCTCCTTCGATATGACACACAAGAATTTGTCATTTCGACGACCAAAGGGAGGAGAAATCCCATGTATAGCGCAGGTGAACGAATTGAACGTGGGATATCTCAGTCGATTACCTGCCTGCCAGACAAGCTCCTTCGATATGACATCTGGAAGTTGGCAACAGACTCGGCAGACAGACTTTCTAAAAGTTTAGTATCATCAATTAATAAAAAGAAATGATTCTTTATTTCTCTATCCTTTTTCTTAATACTTCATAATCGTCTCTTTTGTTCATATTAAAAAAAGTATCTTTTTGGTAAAAGGGGAGAGATTCAGCATCGATTATTTCTGCGCCAGCGATATCAATTAAGCCTAAGACTTTGCAGCCTCTCTTTTTTTGTTCTGTGTCTCTGCTTTCATCATTTAATTGATTTGATAGTATTTTTTCAGCTAAAGATAGTATTGATTTATTATAAACTCCGCACAACTGCTGAATAAACCCGTCCGCTTTTGCAATAGTAATTGGTTTATCTGTTTTATATTCGATAAGATATTTTATCATCTGTTCTGTCATTAAAGGAATATCGCAAGAAATGACGAAATTTATTTCAGTAGAAGAATAGGTTAAACCTGAATGAATTCCTGCTAACGGACCCATCTGTGTATATATATCCTTGTATGTATCCAACCCAAGGAACTCATATTCGTCCGGAGTATTTGTAATTAAAATTACTTTTGAAAAAATATTCTTCATTAAATCCCTTACATGCTCAATAATTATCTTGCCGCCGATTTTCATGAGAGATTTATTCTCACCCATCCTTGTACTTTTTCCGCCGGATAAAATTATTCCGCTTATATCATTATACATTCTGCTGTTTCTCCAATGCGCGGATTCATTCTATCTTCTTCAACAATTATAAGACAATTGGATTTTCCCATTTCGGCAAGATTGCCGGAGGATTGATTGCCTACCTTTTTAACGTAATACTTGCCGTCATCGCTATAGCTATATACGCCTCTCATAAAATGTCGTTTTGAATCTTCTTTCTTTAAGTCATCTTGTAGTGTAGCTGAAAATTTATTATTTATTTTCAGTTTAAATAAATTGAGGATATTTTGCTCTACAAATAAAAAGAAATTAACCAGGCTTGAAACGGGATTTCCGGGTAGACCAAAAATCATTGTTTTACCTTCATTAAAAGAATAGGTCCCGAATAACAATGGTTTACCAGGTTTTATTTTTACCTGCCAGAATTTTGTTTCTACTCCAAGACTTTCATATACTTCTTTTACATAATCAAACTTACCGAAGGAAACTCCGCCTGTAGTTATTAAAATATCGAGTTCACTTTCAAGCGCCCATTTTAATCTATCGTGAATAAGCTGCTTATCATCTTTAGCAATTCCAAAATTTACAGAATGCATGTTGATATTGCGGATAGCCGCAATAATAGAATATAAATTTGAACATCTAATCTTATCGCCGGTTGGAGTTTCATGAATATCTACAAGCTCATCACCCGTTGCAAGAACGCCGATTCTTAATCTCTTATAAACTTTTAACGTAGATCTTCCGCAGGAGGCTGCAACTGCAATATGGTGAGGCTTTAATAGAGTATCCTTAAGGATTGCTAATTTACCTTTTAATAAATCTTCTCCCAACTTTCTGGTGTTTATCCCTTTTGCGAATCGTGCATCTTTTTTTAAATATACAAAATCATTTTGTTGTTCAACATCTTCTAATGGGATAACCGTATCGCACCCGGAAGGCAATTTACTGCCTGTCATGATGCTGACAGTTGAATGTTCATCTAAGTCATAATCGTTAAATTTTCCAGCGGGTATTTCACCGGCTATCTTCCAGTTTTTTATATCGCCGTTAAATTTAATAGCAAAACCATCCATAGCGGAATTATTAAAAGGAGGTAGGTTTATATCAGAAAAGACATCTTCTGCTAAAACACGGTTCACCGAATTCAATAAATCAATTTGCTCTGTTTTCAGATTTAATTTATTAACCTCGCTTTGAATAATATCTTGTGCTTCATTATAACTAATCATAGTGCCTCAATGGAAAAATGGAATATGTGAAATCATTTTAAATATCTTGGCGTAAAAAAAGATTTAAAGGGCAATTCTTTAGCATTTTGCTGCCCTTATAATACAATTAGATAAACGCAATTTATTAGTTGGAAACAAAATTGCAAAACACTAATAGTCTCTCATAATTGTCCTTGAACCGCAGCGCGGTGACACATTAGTAGACAATTATCGAAAGAAAATAATTATAGCTCCGGAGGAGCGGCATATTACCTATTAAAATAATGATTTTTATTTAATGGGCTTTTGTGCCGCCACTCTGTGGCTCTTTGATTTCTTTTGTAATTTTATCTACTAATGTTTCGCCCCTCTGGGGCTTTGTTATAATAATGAATTAAGGACACTTCTAAAAACTTCACCACCTGCCTGCTGGTAAGTTTAGAACTGCGCTTATAATACAATTAGATAACCGCAATTTATTAGTTGGAAACAAAATTGCAAAACACGAATAGCCTCTCATAATTGTTCTTGAACCGCAGCGCGGTGACACATTAGTAGACAATTATCGAAAGAAA
>JAJYCM010000025.1 GCA_021778375.1 Bacteroidota bacterium | reverse complement strand
CTCAAGAAAATAAAAATCTTTTTGATTTTGATTATGCTCAATTTGCATATGATTCATCTTCAAATTATGTGGAGTTTTATTACTCGCTTAATCAACAAGCATTTACTGTTAATCCTTCTGATTCAGCAAAATATATGGAGGGCATTCTAAAATTATCACTTGAAGATACCGCATCAAAAAAATTCGTCGTAAATAAAGAGTGGAAGATCAAACATGAGATTAGCGACAGCTTGCATAGTGTAAAGAATTTGGTTGGTCTACTCGATTTTACTCTTCCAAAGGGAAATTACAAATGCATAATTAGCGTTACCGATCTTGAAAATGAAAAGAATAAAAAAACAATTAATGATTTTGTTAGAGTTAATCCATTTGCCATTGACAGCCTTGCTATAAGCGATATTCAGCTTGCTTCGATGATTGCGGAAAATAGCCCGGATAAAAATTCGATATTTTACAAAAATACCTTTGAAGTAACGCCAATCCCGACGCTTGTATTCGGCGAAAACATGCCAGTGGTTTATTATTATAGTGAAGTTTATAACCGTTTAAAAAGTAAAAATGACGGATTGTTAAAGCTAAATTGCTTAATTCAAAACAGTCAGGGGAAAGTATTATACAACAAGGCTAATTTAATTTCAAACAAGGTCGAGTCACAGGTTGAAGTTGGAGCAGTTCCTATTGTTAAATTTCCAACAGATACTTACTTAATGAAAATTGTGTTGATTGACAGCGCCAAAAACTATGGAGTTGTATCATCAAAAAGATTTTTTGTTTATAACCCGGGTATTAAAGTTGTAGATACTGCTACAAATCAACAATCTTTGGTACTAGGAAGTATCTTCGGAGTTATGTCAACTGAAGAATGTGATAATATTTTTAATGAAGCAGTTTACATCGCTACAGCGACTGAAATTGATCAGTACAAAAAATTAACTGATGTTAATGCTAAAAGACATTTCCTTTATGAATTCTGGAAAAAAAGGAATCCAAATTCAGCGATATCGAAAAACCAATATTTTCAGGTATATATGGATCGTGTGAAAGAGGCTAATCAAAAATATGCAAGTTTTAAAACTCCCGGATGGAAAACCGACAGAGGCAGAGTTTTAATAATGTATGGTGAACCAAGCGAGATAGATAGATATCCAAACCAAACAGATACAAAACCTTATGAAGTTTGGCAGTACAACGATATTGAAGGAGGTGTAGTTTTTGATTTTGCAGATCTTACCGGTTTTGGCAATTACCAGTTGGTCAATTCGACAAAACGAGGCGAAATGAGCGACGATAATTGGCAGCAAAGAATTTCAACAAATTAACTTACCTAAAGGCTTCAAAAACCTCCGAGGTTGAGGAAAACCCCGGAGGTTTATTTCTATTATAATAAGCAATTCCTTAACTTTACTCTCTAATTTTAAGCAACTTTAAATTTGATGACTGATAAAATTGAATATATTATTTTTATAGCATTCAGTGCACTTTTTAATGTTTTGGGATTAAAAACTTCCAGAAAATTTTCTTATCTGCTTGCTTTTATTTTTTTTTACTTTATTCCAATCAGGAAACAAGTTACGATCGAAAATCTAAAAAAGGCATTCCCTGATTACTCTTCAAAGCGAATTAAAAAAATAGCTTTCGAAAGCTATAGAAGCTTTGCCATTACGTTGATAGAAATTTTATACCTTCCAAATATGACTTCAGATCAGATAAAAAAATTAATCTTCTGCGGAAATAATGATTTTATTATTGAAAAATTTAAGGAGAATCGCGGTGTAATTTTGCTATCGGCTCATTTTGGAAATTGGGAAGCGATGGCTGTGTCTTTGAGTTTACAGTTAAAGATTCCCTTTTACGCTGTTATTAAAGCACAAAGAAATATGCTTGTTTCAGATTGGCTTAACAAGATGAGATCAAAATGGGGAAACAAAATTGTTCCGCTCGGAATTTCTATACGAAATGTATATAAGGCTTTGAAAGATAAAAATATTATTGCTATGGTTGCAGACCAGCGCGGTCCCGAGGATGGGATTAGAGTGATTCTTTTCGGAAGGAAAGCAGCTATTTATGCGGGTCCTGCGTCGCTTGCATTAAAAACAAAATCACCCCTGCTTTTTGCCGTCTCAGTCAGACAGCCGGATTATTCATACATAACTCACTTTGAGGAGGTAAGTATGGAAAATCTGCCGGAGGATGAAGATGAAAAAATTATTGAGATAAGCCAAAGGCATACTTTACTTTTAGAAGAAGCCGTTAGAAGAAATCCTGAGCAGTGGCTCTGGATGCACAAACGATGGAAATATTAATTGATGTTACGCAGGAAAATTGGAGTATTGGAGTTTTGGAATAATGGAACTGAGAGGTTGTTTCTGCGTAAAGTACTATATTAAGATAAATGGAAAAGATATTAATTATACAAACAGCTTTTATCGGAGATGCACTTTTAATTTTACCGATGATTCAAAAGTTGAATGAGCTTTTTACCAATTCTCAAATTGATGTGGTCGCAATTCCATCAACAGCAGAAATTTTCTCCGCTTCTCCTTTTATTAATGAAGTGATTGTACTTGATAAGAAAAACAAACATAAGTCTTATTGGGCGCTGATAAGGTTTTCTAAAGAACTTAGGTCAAGGAATTATTCAAGAGTATATTCGCCGCACCGCTCTTTTAGAAGTTCCTTTATTGTGATGAATCTTAACACCAAAGAAACCTACGGATTTTCAACTAGCTCATTTAAGCATGTTTATAAACATTTAATTGATTATAAAACTACTAACCACGAAGTTCAAAGGAACCTGGATTTAATTGGTTATAAATACGATGAAGAAACCTGGCGCATTCAGCCTGATTTAGAAATACCTAAAATCGGAGTGCAAAAAGTTAAAAAATATTTTGCAAATTTGGATTCAAAAAGAGAATTTATAGCTATTGCGCCGGGAAGCATTTGGAATACAAAAAAATATCCAATAGAATACTTCGAAGAAATTATAAAGTTTTTAACCGGAAAATTTATTATTATATTGATAGGAAGCGAAAAAGAAAAAAAAATATGCGATGAAATTGCGTCTAAGTTCGATGAAGATGTAATTTCGGCGGCGGGAAAATTTTCATTGTTAGAATCGATTGAAATTTTAAAGAAAACAAAGATTTTAATTTCTAACGATAGCGCGCCAACGCATTTTGGAATGTGCGCCGGCATTCCAGTATTAACCCTCTTTTGCTCAACTATTCCCGGATTTGGATTTTATCCTTATAGCAAAAAAAGTTCTTATTTAAGTTATGACGATCTTTCATGCAAACCGTGCGGCATCCACGGAAGGCAGCAATGCCCCATCAAAACTTTTGACTGCGGTTTTAAGCTGACGCCAAAGACCGTTATTTCAAAAATTGAGGAAATGTTACATGATTGCCCATAAAAATGCCGGGTTAATAAATATTGATAAAGATTGTGACGCTGCTATAGCCAAAGCAAAAAAGCTATACTTAGAAGGAGCTGTTTTTATTTATCCGACCGATACAATATACGGACTGGGCGCCAATCCATTTAACGAGGATGCTGTTGAAAGAATCTACGAAATTAAAAAACGGGAGAGGGAAAAGACGTACATCATGCTTATTAATAGTATAGAAAATTTACTTAAGTACGTCGAGGTAAAATCGGAAAACCATTTAGATTTTCTTCTCTCAATTTGGCCTAATCCGGTATCGGTTGTGCTAAACCTAAATTTTAAGACGCAAGAATTATTAAAATCTAAAACGGCTGCCTTTAGAATACCAAATCATCGCTTCTGTCTTAAACTTTTGACAGCATTACAGATGCCATTAATTTCGACCAGTGTAAACAAATCCGGACAAGCCCCGTTAAACGAGCTAAGCATATTTGAAAATGAATATTCTTCCCAGGTAAGCGCAATATTTTATACCGAAAAAAAATCTTTTGTGAATTCCTCTACGCTAATAGACTTAAGCGAAAGTGTTCCGAAGCTTATCCGGCAAGGCAAAATGAAATTTGTTGATTTATTGGAAAAGTATAAATGAATGAATTAAAAAGTTTAATCCAAAATTTATTATCCAAGATTAACTTTAAAAGCCTGAAGAAAATTAAGAGTTTTTCTTTGGTTATTATTCCCGAAGAAGTAGGACTTCAAGCAAAATCAAAAAAATTCACGGTAAAATATGCGGCTTGGTTTTTAATCTTATATACTCTTATTCTTTTAATAGCTGGATTTTATTTTATTAATTTTACTCCGCTTAAAGGTCTTTTTGCTCCCGGCAGAAGCGGCTTAAGCACTTCCGATATAAGAAAGTTAGATGAACTGAACCGACGGGTTATTTTTTTAGCGAGAGATCTTGAAAGCCTTAAGACCACAAACGAACAGTTGAAAAACGCGATAATACTAGGTGATTCATCTTTGGTAGATTCCTTATCGCGGAAAAAAGATACTTCAAACCAGCAAAATGAAAACCCGTTTGGGGGTGATATTTTTTCCGTAATAAAAATAATTTTTAATGAAAAACTTGTACAAAACGTCGAGGATACTCATTTTATTTACCCAACTACCGGTTTTATAAGCCGTGGATTTATGCCCGGGATTGGGCACATGGGAATTGATTTTGTGGTTAAAGTCGGAACCCCGGTTTATGCAACTGCCAGCGGTTATGTTGTGTTTGCTGGTTATACTGTTCGTGACGGTTATATGATTATACTAAGTCATCCAGGCGGTTATATTTCCGTTTACAAACATTGCTCTGTTCTGCTAAAAAAAGCACGCGATGTTGTCCTGGAAGGTGAGATAATCGCTTTAAGCGGAAATACCGGCGAGCTTACTACCGGTCCACATCTTCATTTTGAAATTTGGAAAGACGGTAAACCCATTGATCCTAAAAATCTTTTAAAAAATTATTGAAGGAGTAACTTACATTGAAAAATATTTCAACAGGAAGAGATGCTATTACAATTATTAGCGCAGGGGTTACTATTGAGGGAAAATTATCCAGCGACGGAAGTGTCAGAATTGATGGGATAATAAAAGGAGATGTGAATGCCCATGGCAACATCACTATAGGCGAACATGGAGAAATTTTAGGCCAGGTAAAGGGAAGTACTGTTACTCTAGGAGGGAAAGTTTATGGTTCCATAAATGCCGATGAGAAAATTGTACTCGAATCAAAATCTATGCTTAAAGGCGATTTAATTACAAAAATCCTTATAATTGAAGAAGGTTCCCATTTTGAAGGTAACAGCAAAATGAATTTAACTGCTATTAAAAACGAAAAAATTTCTAACTTGGAATCTTTAACCAAATGAAAAAAGGTGAACCCGAAAAAGATAATGATAATAATCAGAATGCTTGGGTTGGATACATAGGTTTAGGATCGCAACTCGCTGCTACGGTGGTTGTTATGGTCTTACTTGGCGTATGGCTGGATAAAAAATTTTCTACCGTACCAATTTTGACCATTATATTTTCTTTTATCGGTATTGCCGGCGGAATGTATAACTTTATAAAAACTGCACTTAAATCCGGCAAATGAATAAAGCAAAAGAAACAATCTTTCTTTCTGTTGGGATATTTGCTTTTGTGGATGTTGTCTTTTTTGCCTTAAGTCTAACATCTTTAATTTCATTCAAAGAATATTTTTCGATATTTATTGCCTCAATTATTGCCTTAATTAATCTTCTATTAGCAGTATTTTCAATCAAAAAAGAGTTAAAAAATAAGAAAGACGTAATATTCGGTTTGTTTTTTAAATTGATGGCTCCCCGTATAATTTTGATGTTAGCGCTTATAATTATTTCCCTTAAATTCTTGGATATATATCGGAATAGTTTTATATTTTCTACCCTGATTTTTTATATACTTTGCCAAATTATAGAAATAAAATTACTAATTGGTGGGAAATACTAATAAGACTTTATGTTTTTAAGCCAAAACGCTAATACCACGGTCGTAGTTGATACTTTAACAAAGGCTGCGCAAAATAATAGTGATCCAAGCTGGATTATGCACCATGTTTTAGATGGGCATAGTATCAGCTTTGAACCATTCGGAACTTTAATCCTTCCTCAGTTCCATGTTTTTGGTTTTGATCTGTCAATCACTAAACATGTGTTTTTCATTTTCCTAATAGCCGCGATTCTAATAATAATTGCTTTATCAGTTGCAAGGACATATAAAAAATCTATTATTCCTAAAGGATTTGCAAACTTATTTGAAGTTTTGATAATTTTTGTACGTGATGAAATAGTGGCGCCTTCAATCGGAAAAGGCTATGAATCATTTTTACCTTATTTACTTACGCTATTTTTCTTTATTCTGCTAAGTAATTTGTTCGGGCTTATTCCTTATTCGGCAACAGTTACCGGCAACATTGCAGTAACCGCTGCTCTGGCAAGTATTTCATTTGTCGTAACTCAGTTTGCAGGCATTAAAAGCCATGGGGCAATTAGATATTTCAAAGGATTAGTTCCTTCGGGAATGCCGAAATTGATTTTGATAATTATTATTCCGCTTGAGATATTAGGTCTATTTACAAAGCCGTTTGCGTTGTGCATTCGTCTTTTTGCCAACATGATTGCAGGTCATATAGTTATTTTTTCCTTGTTAGGATTGATTTTTATTATGCACACAATTTATGTTGCCCCCGTATCGGTCGGCTTTGCACTTTTCATTGAACTTTTAGAATTATTAGTTGCAGTTATTCAAGCATACATTTTCACGATGTTAACTGCCCTTTTTATCGGGATGTCTGTTCACTCAGATCATTAATTTTTTTAACAAAACAAAAATATTTAAGGAGAACAAGATGAATTTAGCATGGTTAGCAGCCGGAATCGGCGCTGGTTTAGTAGTAATCGGAGCCGGAATCGGCATTGGTAAACTTGCCGCTTCGGCAATGGATTCTATGGGTAGACAACCGGAAGCAATTTCACCTATCAGAACCGCTATGATTATTGCAGCCGCTTTAATCGAAGGCGTTTCTTTTTTTGGTCTGGTTATTTGCATCCTTTTAGCATTCAAAGCTTGATTTTGTTGTTTTAGTTTGAATAAAAAATATAGGAAGTATAATTATGCTTACCGTTTTTAGTTTTTTAGTACTGGCATTAGAACAAGAAGGCGGCGGCAGTTTGATTGATGTTAATCCGGGTGTCGTTTTTTGGACTGTAGTTACTTTTATCTTTCTTCTCTTAATACTGAAAAAATTTGCATGGAAGCCGATTCTTATTGCTTTGGATCAGCGTGAAAATTCAATCAAGGAATCTTTAGAGAAAGCAGAAAAAGCTAAGCAAGAAGCCCAAAAAATATTAGATGAAAATCAAGCTAACCTTGCAAAGGCAGAAGAAGAATCGAAAAAGATTATAAACCAAAGCCGCATCTATGCTGAAAAACTTAAAGACCAAATTATTAGTGAAAGCAGATCGGAAGCAAAGAAAATTATCGATGAAGCTTCAGCTGAAATCGAAAGGAAAAAAGACGCCGCATTTGATGAACTAAAAAATCAAATTGCGGAGATTGCTGTGCAAGCTGCCGGAAAAATTTTGAATGAGAATCTTAATGTAGAAACTCAGAAAAAAATTGCAAATAGGTATATCGGAGAAATAACGAAAAATTAATTCTATGAGCGAATATAAGGTCTCGGTTAGATATGCAACTTCCTTGCTGGATACAGCGATAGAAAAAAACATCGTTGAAACGGTTTCAAGAGATGTGGAATTAATTCATTCGGCAATTGAATCAAGCAGGCAGCTTCAATCGGCGCTTTCTAATCCTGTTGTTAAACCAAATGTAAAGCTGTCCGTTCTTGAAGGAATATTTAAGAGTAAGATTGGCGATGAATCGATGAACTTTCTGAAATTTCTTGTCGAAAAAAACCGCGAAAATCTTTTGAATAGCATTGTTGGTATTTATCTGGAGTTACGAGACAAATATTTGGGAATTGTAAACGTAAATGTGCGCACAGCCGTTAAATTTACTGATGAGCAGATAAGTCAGCTGAGAAGTAATTTTGAAAAATATTTGAATAAGAAAGTAAAGATTAATTTTTCAATTGACCCTTCAACTATTGGCGGCTTTATAGCGCAAGTGGGTGATACGGTTTTCGATGCATCGCTAAGCCATCAATTGGAATTATTGAAAAAACAGTTCCTAAAGGGCGGCGTTTCATTAAATTAAAAAGAGTTAAAAAGGAAAAATAAAAATGGCTGAAGTAAGACCGGATGAAATTTCGGCAATACTAAGGAAACAATTATCGGGTTACGAAAACGAAGTAGACATTTACGACGTTGGCACTGTTTTGCAAGTCGGAGACGGTATAGCGAGAGTATACGGACTGTCAAAGGTTATGTCAAGCGAACTTGTGGAATTTCCGAATGATGTTTTTGGGATGGTGTTAAACCTCGAAGAAGACAGCGTTGGCTGCGTTCTTTTTGGTGATTCTACTTTAGTTAAAGAAGGCGATGTTGTAAAAAGGACTAAAAGAGTTGCGTCGATGCCTGTAGGCGAAGAAATGCTCGGCAGGGTCATTACTCCGCTCGGATTTCCCATTGATGGAAAAGGAGCTATAAACACAACGAAATTTTCTCCTATCGAAAGAAAGGCTTTGAGCGTTGTTCAACGTCAGCCCGTTAAGGAACCGCTTCAAACCGGTATTACGGCAATCGATGCAATGATTCCGATTGGCCGCGGACAAAGAGAATTAATTATCGGTGATAGGCAGACAGGGAAAACTGCTGTAGCTGTAGATGCTATCATCAATCAAAAATATACCCACACCGAAGAAGCAAAAAACCTTGGTATTCAACCGGTTTATTGTATTTATGTGGCAATAGGACAGAAAAGTTCAACCGTTGCTCAAGTAGTTGCAAAATTACACGAACACGGTGCAATGGATTTTACAACTGTTATTTCTGCCGCCGCTTCAGAACCGGCTCCGCTCCAATTTATTGCCCCTTATTCGGGAGCAACTTTGGGAGAATATTTCCGGGATAATGGCAGACACGCTTTAGTAATTTATGATGATCTTTCAAAACAAGCTGCGGCTTACCGCGAGCTTTCCCTTTTACTAAGAAGACCTCCGGGAAGAGAAGCATATCCAGGTGATGTGTTCTATCTTCATTCACGACTTTTAGAGCGTGCTTCAAAATTGAATGATAAATTAGGGGGAGGAAGTCTAACAGCGCTTCCGATAATAGAAACTCAGCAAGGAGATGTTTCTGCTTACATTCCTACAAACGTGATTTCTATTACCGACGGGCAGATTTATCTTGAATCAAATTTGTTTAACGCCGGTGTAAGACCTGCTATAAATGTTGGTATTTCGGTTTCGCGAGTTGGCGGTAATGCACAAATAAAAGCTATGAAAAAAGTTGCCGGAACCTTGAAGCTTGACCTTGCACAATACCGCGAGCTTGAAGCCTTTGCAAAGTTCGGCTCTGACCTTGATAAATCAACTCAAAGAACACTTTCACGCGGAGTGAGATTAGTAGAACTTCTAAAACAAGGACAGTACGCTCCGATAACAATTGAACGCCAGGTAGTGGGTGTTTATTTGGGTACTAACGGATTTCTTGACGAAATTCCGGTTCATGAACTTGAAAGGTTTATAAAAGAAATTCTTGAATACATCGAAGTTAATCATAACGATATTTTTAATATTATTAAAAAGGAAAAACAATTAAGCGACGAAACAAGTGAAAAGTTAAAGCTGACTGTAAAAGAATTTTCCGGTGTATTTAAGGTAAGCGCTTAGGACTTAAAAGAAATTAATGGCAACATTACGCGACATAAAAGGAAGAATTAAGGGCGTTCAAAGTACGCAAAAGATTACCAAGGCAATGAAAATGGTTGCCGCGGCAAAACTGCGCCGTGCACAAGAAGCAATTGTAAACGCACGCCCATACGCCAGGCAAATATTCGAATTGCTTTCTCACTTAGCTACGGAAGACGATTTAGCTAACAACCCTTATCTTAAGAATAAAGAAGTAAAAAACGTTGCGATAGTTGTTGTAACTGCCGACAGAGGGCTATGCGGCGCTTTCAACGCTAACATAATCAAGGAAGCAAATCGTTATATAAAAGAAGAACTTGGCGGAAATGCAAATGTTTCTATCTTTGGTGTCGGTAAAAAAGGATACGAATTTTTTAGTAAAAGAGATTTTAAGATTTCCGGTAAAAAAACGGGAATTTTTTCCTCGCTGCGCTATGACTACTCTTTAGAAATTATCGACGAAATCATCAAGGGATATTTGAATGATTCGTTTCAAAAAGTAATTATCATCTATAACGAGTTCAAATCTATCATTCAACAGAAAATTGTTGTTGAACAATTTCTACCGATTCCTGTCAAGTTAATTGCAGAAAACATATCTTATCCTGTGGCGCTCCCTAATTATATATTTGAGCCCGACCAGAAATATATTTTTAATTATCTTTTACCGAAGCATTTGAAAGCCCAAATGTGGCGCATACTTTTAGAATCGAATGCCGCTGAGTTTGGCGCGCAGATGACCGCAATGGATAACGCTACGACAAATGCTAAAGAACTTATACGAACGCTGCAATTGAAATACAACAAAGAGCGTCAAGCGGCAATTACAAAGGAAATTTTAGAAATTGTTTCCGGCGCTAATGCGTTAAAAAGTGCTTGATTAAATTTTGATCTTGCGTAGTTCTTGGGAAATCTGCCTACCGGCAAGTTGGAGTGATGGAATAATGGAAACTATTGTTTAATTCCATTTATAACTCACCATACGCATTATGATACGATCAATTGCCCCGACATTTATGTCGGGGAATAAAATTATAAAGGTTGATTGGCTTTAGCCACATAAAATGAGGCTAGAGCCATGAATTTTAAGGTCTATTTAACGTGAGTTATAATTAAACTTTTGACACGATGGTGTGCGAGTTCAAGAGAAGTTAAATATGATAGCGGGTAGGAATAAGAAAAAGATGAAAGAAATTTTGTAGATTATGCTTGAAGATTTATCTCTTAAAATTGACACTGCTTTAAAGAAAGTACGCGGGCAGGGCAGACTTACTGAAAAAAATATATCGGATACTTTAAGAGAAATCCGGCGTGTTCTTTTAGATGCAGATGTAAACTATAAAGTAGCTAAGGATTTTATTGAGAGTGTTTCCGCAAAGGCTTTAGGCAAGGAAGTAATTGCTTCAATTACACCCGGGCAGTTGATTACTAAAATAATTTATGATGAATTAACCTTGCTTCTTGGCGGAAGCCACAATGAAATAAAGTTAAATGGCTCTGGTATTACCTCAATTTTGGTTGTAGGTTTACAAGGCTCCGGGAAAACAACTTTTAGCGCAAAGTTGGCTAAAAGGCTTTTGGACAGCGGAAGAAAAATTTTGTTGGTAGCTGCAGACGTTTATAGACCCGCGGCAATCGAACAATTAAAAATTTTGGGGGGGCAAATAAATGTCCCGGTTTTTTCTATTGAAGAAAAAAATGCGCTAAAAGTTGTCTCAGAATCGCTTATATTTGCAAAAGAAAAAAATTTTGATACGGTAATAGTAGATACTGCCGGTCGCCTTCATGTTGATGAAGACATGATGACGGAAGTTTCCGACATCAAAAAAATAATTGACCCTACGGAATCTTTGTTCGTTGTAGATTCCATGACCGGGCAGGATGCGGTTAACTCTGCAAAAGCATTTAATGAAAAAGTTAATTACGACGGAATAGTTCTTACTAAGTTGGATGGCGATTCAAGGGGCGGTGCAGCGCTTTCTATCCGTGCTGTAGTAGGCAAGCCGATAAAGTTTATTAGTAACGGCGAAAAATTAAATGCCCTTGAAAGTTTTTTCCCGGATCGTCTTGCCTCAAGAATTTTGGGGAAAGGCGATATAATTTCGTTGGTAGAAAAGGCTCAAGAAAGCATCGATGATAGAGAAGTTGAAGAACTTGAAGAAAAATTAAAGAAAAATAAATTTGATTTTGATGATTTTCTTAAGCAAATTAAACTCATAAAGAAAATGGGTTCTTTGTCATCGCTTCTGGGAATGATTCCCGGATTAGGAAATCAGTTAAAAAATGCTAAAATTGATGACAATGCTTTTATAAAAGTAGAGGCTATAATTAATTCGATGACGCGACAGGAAAGAAAATCACCTAAAATCCTGAACGGTAATCGAAGAAAAAGAATTGCTAAGGGAAGCGGGACATCAATCCAGGATGTTAATCGTTTATTGAAGCAATTTGGCGAGATGCAAAAAATGATGAGTAAGTTTTCCAAAAAAGGTTTTGGAGATTCATTAGCGAATTTTAAGTTTAATTGAAAAGTGAATAATATTTGGAGGTTCAAATAATTTGGCAGTTAAGTTAAGACTAAGAAGAATGGGTAAGAAGAAACAACCTATTTATAAAGTTGTTGCGGCTGACTCACGATCACCGAGAGATGGAAAGTTCTTAGAATCTATCGGTTTATATAATCCCATGACAAATCCATCTACTTTAGAAATAAAAGAAGATAGAGCTTTATATTGGTTAGGTGTTGGCGCACAGCCGACGGATACTGTAAAGAGTTTGTTGAGGCAAAAAGGGATAATTCTTAAAAGAGAATTATCGCGACGCGGTTTATCGGAAGAAAAGATGCAAGAAGAACTTGACAAATGGACAAAATTGCATGAGGCTAAAATTATTAGCGCTTCTTCAAAGAAGAAGGCTAAAAATGAAGTCGTTTCACAAGAAAAGGCCAGTGAAAAAGTTGAAGTAGTAGAAAATATTGAAAACGGTACAGCAGAAGTTAAGGGCGCTGCTTCTGAAGAAAATACTGCCGAAAAAGAGTAAATAATTTTACTCAAATTTTGAAGTATAACTGTACATTATTTCTAATAGCTCCCGTGCTGTAAATATAGGAGGCTTCTTCCCATGAAAGAATTCATTGAATATATCGCAAAGCACCTGGTGGATAATCCGGATGGTGTTGTAATCGATGAGAAAACCCCCGAAGACAACAAAGTTGTACTTTCGTTAAAAGTACAAGCTGATGATGTTGGAAAAGTTATTGGAAAGCAAGGAAAAACGGCTCAAGCAATGAGAACGCTTCTTACTGCCGTTGCCGCAAAAGAAGGCAAAAGAGCTATATTAGAAATTTTGGATTAGTTGTCCAATCCATTTTTTCTGTGAATGAATATTTTCTAATTGCAAAAATCGATTCAGCTTTTGGAAAGGAAGGTTTTGTCAGAATAACTTCCTATTCCGATTTTCCTGAGAGATTCTTTCATCTTCAAAAAGTTTATATTGAATTTTTTGATGACAAGAAGGAATTCTTTGTAGAAAAAACTAGAAAATTTAAAGATTCTTTCGCTTTAAAATTTAGAAATTTCGATTCACAAAAGGATATTCAATCTCTTATCGGGAAAGAAATTTTTGTAGACAAAGGAAGTTTAATTAAACTTCCCGAAGGTCAATTTTTTATTCATGACCTTTTGGGAAGTAAAGTCTTCAGAAATAATTTGGAATTCGGAATTTTAATTGACGTCCTTTCTTATCCTGCTAATGACGTTTATGTAATAGAGCATAACGGCGAAGAACTTTTAATCCCAGCTGCGCTTGAATTTATAGAGAGATTTGATCCGGTAAATAAAATTTTGGTTTTGAAGCCGGGAGATAGTTTTTATGACGACGATGATGAGGATTGATATAATTTCCGCGGTTCCCGACCTTCTTTTGAGTCCGCTTAATACAAGCATTATTAAAAGAGCGCAGGACAAAGGTAAAGTAAAAATCTTTATCCATAATCTAAGAGATTATGCTTTTAATAAGCATAAGCAAATAGACGACAAACCATTTGGCGGAGGTCCGGGAATGGTTCTAAAACCTGAGCCGTTCTTTGAATGTATTGAAAGGCTTTTGCAAGAGAGAAGTTACGATCATATTATTTTTACCTCACCAAAAGGGAAGATTTTTGATCAAAAAACGGCAAACAAATTATCTCTTGCAAACAATATAATGTTTATTACAGGGCACTATAAAGAAATTGATGATAGAGTACGTCAGAAATTTGCTACGGACGAAGTTTCAATAGGCAATTTTGTACTGACCGGCGGTGAACTTCCGGCTTTGCTTATAGTTGATGCGATTATTCGTCTTATTCCGGGTGTTCTGAATGATAGCGAATCAGCTTTAGATGATTCATTTCAGGACGGTGAAAAAATAGAAGCCCCGTTTTACACGCGTCCGGCAGAATACAAAGGAATGAAAGTCCCGGAAATTTTACTTTCGGGAAATGAAAAAGAAATTAAGAAGTGGAAAGAAGAACAATCCCGGATCTTAACAGATAGATGGAAAAATTTTAATAATTAGAAGTGGAGTATAAACCATGGTAGACTTAAATAATATTTTACCGGATCAAATTAAAACAGATATACCGAAATTTGCTTCCGGTGATCATATAAGAGTTCACGTTAGAGTTGTCGAAGGCGATAAGGAAAGAATTCAACCTTTTGAAGGTGATGTTATAAACATAAGAGGCGCAGGCGCAACAAAAACTTTTACAGTCAGAAAAGTTACAAGCGGCGTAGGCGTTGAAAGGATATTTCCATATTTTTCGCCTAAAATTGCAAAAATAGAATTATTGAAAGAAGGCGACGTAAGAAGAGCTAAGCTATATTACCTTAGAAATCTTTCAGGTAAAGCTGCAAGAATTAAATCAAAAATATAAAATTTTTGTTTAATTATTTTAACTTAAGGGCATAATTTTTATGCCCTTATTTTTTATTGGTCAGTTACCCATACAATAATGTCAACCATGCCGGTAGAGAGTGTTGCACAACTCCAAAATGTCATTTCGACCGGAGGGAGAAATCCCATGTATAGCTTAAGTACGCAAGTTGAACGTGGGATATCTCAGTCGCAAGGCTCCTTCGATATGACAATTATTTGTGTGTCGTATCTAATGAGCTTGCAAGCAGGCAGGTTCTCTGCGTTAAATTTTTATAAATGATAGTTTTTAGAAGTACCCTAGATTTATTGTTAAAGAGATGCAATAAAACCGAGGTTTGTTTTACTCGTAATATATTGCGGGAAGACGCAAATGGAAGATTTTAAAAAAATAAAATATTCCCCCTCAGCAGATAGATCTGATTTAAAAACAAAATTATTATTATCAATACTATAATGAAACTATTTTTCCCCAAAAATATTTTTTCAAATATCATTAAGAATGTTTTGCCTTCGGATTTAGGCAATGAAGTAAATTTTCTGCCTTCTCCTTTAATCGCTGGCGAAGTTGCGAAAGATTCAAATTCAATCGGACTCATTCCGACTTTGGATTTAATTAGCCATAAGGAATTTTTTATTTCCAAGTCCTTTGGGATTTCTTTCGAAAATTCTTTGTGTAATTCCTATATTTATTTTAATCCAAAAGTAAAAAACTTTAGTGAGATATATCTCGGCGGAGATGTATCTTCTCTTGAAGTAATTCTTGCAAAAATTTTATTTGAAGAGATGTATGATGCATCAATAGAGGTTAAAATTGCTCCCGATATTTCATTGATAACTAACCGACACATTTTACTTGCCGGGGATAAAAACTTTGAAGATGAAAAGTTTTTATCAGGAATAAGCTTTGCGGAAGAAATAGTGGATGCGTTTTCCTTTCCATTTGTAAATTACGTCTTTGCATCTTCTTCAAAACATCTACTCGAAGAATTAAACAATCATCTCGCAGGCTCCGGTTTATTAATTTATGAAAAGGTCGAAAGCGAAAGCTTTGGCGAAGGTCTTTCACTAAAAGCTAAGAAGTACATTAGAGAAAATATTTCTTCCTTTATCTTTGATCTTGACGAACAAGATATGGATGGAATAAATCAGCTAATACAACTTCCCTTCCTAAGAGGAATTGTGAATGATATTACAGAAGTGAAGTTTGTTTAATTTTATTCAAATTGCTATGTGAGATACACTAAGCACATTCTGATTATCATTCATTTGTTTAATCATTTCAGTTGTCACTTCGGATTTTAATTTCATCGTACAGCAAGCAACCACACCGCCGTCGAATATAATATTTTCAATCTCTTCAATATTTATTTGTTTCTCCCGGATTATGCTCATAATTGACGCAAGCACTCCCGGTTTATCATAATGCTTTACAACCAACTGGTAATGTGCATCGGAAATCTTAGCGCGGTTTACCCAGTGAGCAATAACTCCGCTGTTGACAAATTCTTTAATGATCCTAATTGTTTCTGCAGCCACTGCATTTTGCGCCTGCTCGGTTGAAGCGCCGATATGATGGGTTATATAAACATTTGGGATTGCTTGTAACGGAGATTTAATTTCCGCTGATTTTTCTTCCGGCTCATTTTTTACCACATCCATAGCAATTCGAATATTTTTTTCTCTTATAGCTTCAATCATCGCATCTTGATCGATTAAATCTGCACGGGCTGTATTAATAAGAAATGCATTCGGCTTCATATAGCTGAACATTTTTTTGTCAAACAATCCTTTGGTCTGCGGTGTTGCCGGTAGATGAATTGTGACGATATCGCAAAGCGGAAGAAGCTGATCCATTTCTGAAAAATCCTTTATTGCTATACCTTCAATTCTTGAAATGTCTTTCCCATAAACTCTCATCCCAAACGCTAAAGCGCGCTTAGCAACTTCCTTTCCGATATTTCCAACACCGATAATCCCAAGCGTCTTTCCCATCAATCCTTCGGCTTTGGAATATTCACCTTTATTCCATTTGCCGTTTCTAAAATCTATTACATTGTCGGGGATTCTTCTATCGAGCGAAATTATCAATCCCATCGTCAATTCGGCAACAGCAATAGAATTCATGCCCGGACAGTTGGCAACGTAAATCCCTTTTTGATTTGCTGCCGGAATGTTGATATTATTTACCCCGGCCCCTGCGCGAATTATCAAGTTTAAGTTTTTGCTTTCCTGAATTGTCTTTGCTATTACGTTTGTCGATCTGACAACAAGGATATCAACTTCCTTTGCCGCTTCCGGCAAATCATTTTCTCCGAGCTTCGGAGAATAAATTACATCCAGATCAATATCCTTCAGCTGCTGAATATATTGTTCCGGAAATTTATCGGCGATTAAAACTTTTACTTTAGTCATAAGTTCCTCTCTTATTTTGTTTTCATTGAATATGAGGGAGTTGAGCTCTAAATTTTTTGTACTGATAAATTACATACAAATAGAACAAAAGTTAAGTCAGTAGATAACTTGTTTTCAAACCTCCGAGGTTTTCCTAAACCTCGGAGGTTTTATTGCATTTTTATTGCATTAATGATATTTGAAAAAATATTTATGGGGAAAAATGATTTCATTATAGTATTGACAATAATAATTTTGCTTTCAAATCAGGTTTATCTGCTGAGAGGAATATTTTATTTTTTTAAGATCTTGCATTTACTACTTCCTGCGCTTGGCATTACAAGTTATAAACCTTGTATGTTTAAAAAAGACATAATGTTCTTTGACATAATGAAAAAGTTTATTTTCTTACGGAAGTAGAAGGGACCAAACCTGAGCCACGAGCTCGTCTCGGAGTGTCTTCCTTCCGTCAGGT
>JAJYCM010000296.1 GCA_021778375.1 Bacteroidota bacterium | reverse complement strand
AGAATATATGTTCTTGGAAGGGCTTTCCCAAGAAGAAAACATTGAAGATATATTTTTTAATCTTCTTCATAAAAGAAAAGATGATGAAATACGCCGGGGATCAAACCTAGTCGGTCCTCACAGAGATGATTTTGTTTTTAAAATAAATGATGTTGATTTAAAAACATATGGATCCCAAGGTCAGCATAAAACCTTTCAGGTGGTTTTAAGGTTTGCTCAGTTTTTTTATCTTAAAGAAATTACTGGTAAGGCTCCGATATTTTTGCTTGATGATGTTTTTGGAGAACTTGACGCAAAAAGATCTATTAGAATTAGTGAGTATTTACGCCAGGTCGGTCAAGCATTTATTACACTTACGGACTTTACCGATTTTTCCTTCTTAAAAAAAGAAGATGGTGATCTTGTAATTAAACTTAATAACGGGCAGGTCGTTTATGCCTAAAGATTTTCACAGTTTTGCCGAAATTGTAAATGATAATCCAGAATTGTCCTCCTTAAGGAATTCGCTAAAACAATCGGAAGTTGTGGACTCGTTTTATATAATATTTCCCGATTTAAGAATGGTCGTATCCGCAGTTAAAGTTGAAAAAAAAACTCTTTTTCTATCTGCTGAAAGTGCGGCTTGGAAAAGCGAATTAAAATTTAAAGACCAGATAATAATTGAAAAGATAAATAATCACTTCAAAGAAGAGAGAGTAAAGTGGATTCGGTTTGTTTGAACTATGAATCCGGAAAAATTAAAATAAATTAGGTTCTCAAAATTATGACTAATGTAAATGATAGCAGCGAATATAGCGCAAAAAATATAAACGTATTAAAGGGATTAGAGGCGGTACAAAAACGACCGGCAATGTACATTGGTGACGTTGGACAGCGCGGTCTCCATCATCTAGTAAATGAAGTAGTAGATAATAGCATTGATGAAGCACTTGGTGGTTATGCCGACTACATAAATGTTACGATAAATAAAGATGAAACTGTTTCGGTTGAAGACAACGGAAGAGGTATTCCAGTTGATATGCACCCGGAAGAAAAACGCTCTGCACTCGAAGTGGTAATGACGGTACTTCATGCCGGCGGAAAATTTGATAAAAACACTTACAAGGTCTCCGGTGGTCTTCACGGTGTCGGAGTCTCTGTGGTTAATGCTCTATCTGAATGGCTGAAGGTTGAAGTAAAACGGGATGGGAAAGTTTATTTTCAAGAATATCACCGCGGCGCGCCAGTAAAACCGGTTAAGGAAATTGATAAGGTTAAGAAAAATGAAACCGGAACTAAAGTTACTTTTTTACCCGACGGGGAAATTTTTAAAACTAATAAATTTAAGTTTGATACCCTTGCAGAAAGAATGAGAGAGCTTGCTTATCTAAATAAAAACATCACGATAAAAATTTCAGACGAACGCACCGGCGAGGGGGATACGTTTCACTTTAAGGGCGGATTAGTTGAATTTGTAAAATACCTTGACGAAGCACGCGAACCGCTTCATAAAACAATTTATATTGAGGGGGAAAAGGACAACACTCCGGTTGAAATAGGATTTCAATACAACGGCTCATACAGCGAAAACATTTTTTCTTATGTCAATAATATTAATACTCACGAAGGCGGAACTCACCTAGTTGGTTTTAAAACAGCGTTGACAAGAACACTAAACAATTATGCTTACAAAAACGGATTGATAAAAGAAGGAAAAATTACTTTAACCGGAGATGATTTTAGGGAAGGACTAACGGCTGTTATTTCCGTTAAAGTTGCAGAACCTCAGTTTGAAGGGCAAACTAAAACAAAGCTTGGCAACAGCGAAACAAAATCTGCGGTTGAAACTATGGTCGGGGAAAAATTAGCAGAGTTTCTTGAAGAAAATCCCAGCGTAGGGAAGAAAATAATTGAAAAATGTATGCGCGCTGCAGAGGCTCGTGAAGCAGCTAGAAAAGCACGCGATTTAACTAGAAGAAAAAATGCACTAGATGGGATGAACTTGCCGGGAAAACTCGCTGATTGTTCCATTACCGACCCAGAACATTGCGAAATTTATATCGTCGAAGGTGATTCTGCTGGTGGTTCCGCTAAACAAGGACGCGATAGAAGGTTTCAGGCGATTCTTCCACTTAAAGGAAAAATTTTAAATGTTGAAAAAGCGAAGCTTAACAAAATCTTAGAGAATAATGAAATCAAAGCTATTATCTCTGCAATAGGCGCCGGACTAGGTGTAGACTTTGACGCCTCAAAGGCACGCTATGGCAAAATAATTTTAATGACAGATGCCGATGTCGATGGCAGCCATATTAGAACTTTACTTCTAACATTTTTCTATCGCCACATGCAAGACCTTATCAATGAAGGAAAAATATATATCGCGCAGCCACCCCTTTATAAGGTTAAAAAAGGAAAACAAGAATTCTACGCTTTCGATGATAACGAAAGAGACGATATTTTAAAGAGATTGAAATCTAACGGTAAAGAAGCAGACGAAGGTTCTGAAGAAAACTCCGGCGAAGAAACAACCACAAAGGGCGTTTTAATATCCCGCTACAAAGGCTTGGGGGAAATGAACCCAGAACAGCTTTGGGAAACAACTATGAATCCGGAAACAAGAACTGTCCTTCAGGTAAATCTTGAAAGCGCTGCAACAGCAGATAAAATTTTTGAAACTCTAATGGGAGACGATGTAGAACCAAGAAGAGAGTTTATAGAAAAGAATGCAAAGTATGTTAGAAATCTTGATGTGTAATTTTGACTATAACGAAAGAAACGTTTCAAAATATAATTGGTAACGATTTAGAAAAAACTTAATCCAAGAAAATCACTTTATTCGGTTCGCAGTCACAATGTGAAGAAAATGAATAATAAACATTAAAAACTAATTGAAAAAAACATGGCAACAATTTTTGAAAAAATAATTCCCGTTTCCCTCGAAGATGAAATGAAATCTTCCTACATAGATTATTCAATGTCGGTAATAGTAGCTCGCGCCTTGCCTGATGTGCGTGATGGACTTAAGCCAGTACATAGGAGGGTGCTTTACGGGATGCACGAACTTGGAGTTGCTTATAATAAGCCTTATAAAAAATCTGCAAGAATTGTCGGAGAGGTTCTCGGTAAATATCATCCCCACGGCGATACGGCAGTATATGATACCATGGTTAGAATGGTGCAGGATTTTTCCCTTCGATATCCTTTGGTCGACGGGCAGGGTAATTTTGGCTCTGTCGACGGCGACTCACCTGCGGCTATGCGTTATACAGAAGCACGACTTTCTAAAATTGCCGAAGAGATGCTTCGCGATTTGGATAAAAATACTGTTAATTTTGTCTCAAACTTTGACGACTCGCTTCAAGAACCAACTGTTATGCCATCGTATCTCCCCAATCTTCTTGTTAATGGTTCCAGCGGAATCGCGGTTGGTATGGCTACGAATATTCCTCCGCACAATTTAACCGAAGTCATTGATGGCTTGATTGCGCTTATTAAAAATCCCGAATTAACTTCGGAAAAATTGATGAAATATGTTACCGCTCCCGATTTTCCAACCGGCGGGATTATCTATGGCTACGGCGGTGTAAAAGATGCTTACACAACCGGTCGTGGAAGAATTTTAGTTCGTGCAAAAGCTAATATTGAAAGCTTAAAAAATGGCAGAGATAATATCATT
>JAJYCM010000295.1 GCA_021778375.1 Bacteroidota bacterium | reverse complement strand
TCAATTCTCCGATTTGCTTAAACCTTTCGGTTCAAATCCTGACTTTAACCATAAAGCTGATACTATACATAATTGGCTTGGCATTTTCGGCGCATACGTTTCTTATTTCTTTATTAATTCCACGCTTGGAATTTTTGCTTCAGTGTTTCCAATTGTTCTTTTTGCTTGGGGACTTTCATTCTTCCTTAAGTTAAATTTCCGCAAACTTATAAATGTTTCTAACTTTCTTCTGTTAGCAGCATTAATTTTGTCAACATTTTTTGGATTATTTAGAACCCATTATTATTTTTTCGGAAGTTTCTATGAGCTCTCAGGCAAAATCGGCGATTATCTCGGTCTTACTTTTAGCAGGCTTTTAGGTGGAATCGGAACTCTTTTCTTTCTAATCGCAGCTTCAGTTGTGCTGCTGGTAGTTGCTTTTGATATTAAGATAGAAAAAATCTTTCATTTTCTTCAAAACATTTTTTCTGCTTCCGCAAATTCTATAAAGAATGAATCACAAAAAGAAGATTCTATAAAAGAAGATAAAAATTTAGATAAAATAAAGGGACTCCGTGAAGAAAAGAAAAAGCGAACTATCTTCTCTAAGCCTTCAGCTAATGTAGAAACACTTGCAGAAGTAGAACCCAAAAATGAAACCAAGATAAAAATTATTCGCAAAGATGATAAACCTATTAAGCATGAAGTTAATAAGGTTAAAGAAGAAGAAGACAAGCAAGTCGATATAAAAAAGACCGATGAAGACTTGGAGAATGGATTAGATAAAGATGCCGAAGCAAATTTGCCTAATAATTGGGAAGAGAAATTAAATTATACAAAGCCAAGTCTTGAACTTCTCGAACCAATTCCACAGGAAGATTTTAAGGTTGCTGAAGAAGAATTAAAACGCAATGCCGAACTTCTTAAAGAAAAATTAAAATTATTTGATATTGAGATTGAAAAAATTGACGTTACGCCTGGACCTGTTGTAACTCTTTATGAAATTGTTCCTTCCCCGGGTGTAAAGATTAGCAAAATTGTAGGGCTTGAGCACGATATTGCATTAGCACTTGCGGCACGCGGAATAAGAATTATAGCTCCGATACCGGGTAAGAGTGCTATAGGTGTTGAAATACCAAATGCGGTAGCTTCTCTTGTTAATGCCAAATCTGTTCTTGGAAAAATTTCCGAATCTACTGCCGAGTTGCCGATGGCATATGGAAAAACTATTAACGGGGATGTTTACATTGCCGATCTTGCAAAAATGCCTCATCTTTTAATAGCAGGATCAACCGGCTCCGGAAAAAGCGTCGGCATAAACATGATCATTGCAAGCCTGCTTTATTCTAAACACCCTTCCGAAGTAAAGCTGATAATGATTGATCCCAAGAAAATTGAATTATCGTTTTACAATAAATTACGCAGACACTACCTCGCAGTCTCTCCTGATCTTGAAGAAGAAATAATTACCAATCCTCAAAATGCAGTTCTTCTTTTAAAGTCTGTTGAATACGAAATGGAAAAGCGTTACGATAAACTTGCCAAAGCGGGCGTAAGAAATATTGTCGACTATAATTTAAAGGTAAACGATCCTAAGAAAAGACCGAAAGATACCGATGATATAAAGCATCATCCTATTCCATATCTTGTGGTTATAATTGATGAATTAGCTGATTTAATGATAACTGCAGGGAAGGAAGTTGAAGAGCCAATAGCTCGTCTGGCGCAGCTTGCCCGCGCTGTTGGGATTCATTTAGTTCTTGCAACTCAGCGTCCGTCGGTTAACGTAATTACAGGTGTTATAAAAGCAAACTTCAGCGCAAGAGTTGCTTATCAAGTAGCTACAAAAATTGATTCCCGAACAATCCTTGACATGAACGGAGCCGAACAATTGCTTGGTAAAGGAGATATGCTGTTTCTTCCATCCGGTTCACCAAAACCAATTCGTATACAAAATGCTTTCATTTCAACAGATGAAGTTGAAAGAATTACTAACTACATCTTTTCACAACAAGGCTATTCAAAACCTTATTTTCTACCTTCGCTTTATGATAAGAAAAAAGAATCTGCGGGCGGGTTCTTAAATGACTTAGACCCGATGTTTGAAGATGCTGCACGAGTTGTTGTCCGTCATCAGCAAGGTTCAACCTCTCTGCTTCAAAGAAGATTAAAACTAGGATACTCCAGAGCTGCTAGAATAATCGATCAGCTTGAGGAAGCAGGTATAGTTGGTCCAAGCGACGGAAGCAAAGCAAGGGCAGTTCAAGTCGATAGCGAAGAACAACTTGAAACCATTTTAAGATCATTATAAATCAATTGAAATTACGAAATAAACCAAAATCACCCGAAGATGTATTTAATTTTTCCTGTTAATTTGTCATTCAATTTTTATAAATTTCCGGGGTTAATAATTACCAATGTGAAGTTATGAAAACATTCATTGCATCAATTTTTCTGTTTACCGTGTTCACACAGTCTTGCTTTACTAAGGACAAAGGTGAACAGATGCTTAAAGTGCTTCAGGATAAATTTAACTCTGTTTCAAATGTCACAGCTGATTTCAGACAGACTGTGAATGGCAAAGTTAATTTAGCCGGGAAATTTTTCTTTGAGAAAAAAAACAAACTCCGGCTTGAGTTAAAAAATCTCATTATTGTGTCTAACGGTACAACAAACTGGAGCTTTAATAAAAGAGAAAATAAAGTTGTAATCAGTGACTATGATAAAGAAAATCCACCGGTATTTTCAATCAATAATTTTATCGAAACATATCCATCGCAATGTACGGTTTCTTCGGTAAATGAAGGTGGGAAGGAAATTTTGGTTCTTACTGCAAAAAATGACTCAATGAAATTTAAGGCGATTAAGATTTGGTTGAATGGAGAAAACTTAATAGAAAAATTATTAGTTGACTCCGGCGGAAAAACCGTTGAAATGACTTTTACAGGATACAAAATAAATCAAAGGCTCGGTAATTCTATATTCACATTCATACCTCCCATAGGAAGCTCAATAGTTGATCTCAGATAACACAAAGAAAATATTTAAATTAAGGAACGTATTTAAGTATCTGTTTTCACTGCTGCTTGCCGCCGTTTTTTTATATATTGCATTTCGTGGAGTTGACGTTAGTAAGGTATTTCAAATTGTTTCTAATGCATCAATATTTTGGATTATTATTTTTGCAATCTCGGTAATGTTCTCTCATTTTCTTCGAGCGGTTCGCTGGAAAATAATTATTGGTTCAGTCAAAAAAGACGCTTCATTAAAAAATCTTTTTGGCTCAATGATGGTAGGGTACGGAGTGAGCTGCGTTATACCGCGTCTGGGTGAGGTTACAAGGGCTGTTCTAATCGGCAAATGGGAAAACCTTTCCCGCACTTCAATGTTCGGTACGGTGATACTTGAGCGAATTATCGATGTAATCTTCTTAGGTTTTGCGGTTTTGATTTCAATAATTATCTGGAGCGATAATATTTATTCAAATTTTCCATGGTTGAAGTCGGCTCTTTATATTACAGCTTTTTTGGTGGCGATAGCATTTTTCTTTTTGTTTTTGATAATCAAATACAAAGAAAAATTTTACAATATTTTAATTAAAATTATCGGAAGATTTTCTGAAAAGTATGCACATAAAGCAGGTTACATTTTTGATATGTTAATTCAGGGTTTCTTAAGCTTAAAGGGAG
>JAJYCM010000294.1 GCA_021778375.1 Bacteroidota bacterium | reverse complement strand
CATAGGGACGATGTTGGTGCGAGAATGGGTATGTGGCTCTTTCTCCTCTCAGAGTTTTTACTTTTCGGCGGTTTATTTTTGATGTATTCGGTCTATAGATATAATCACCAGCATGATTTTCATGTTGCAGCCGAAGGGATGAATGTTTTTCTCGGCACTGCGAACACTCTTATCCTTTTGACGAGCAGCCTAACTATGGCATTGGCTATTGCCGCAATGCAAAAAGGGAATAAAATTCTTTCCCTCACACTACAAATAATAACTTTCTTATTTGGAGTTGCGTTCCTCGTTAATAAGTTTTTTGAATGGAGAGCAGAATTTAGAGCAGGGAATTATCCCGGCTCTCCTATACTTACCGCAAAACCGTCAGGGCAAATTCTTTATTACGGTCTGTATTACACGATGGTTGGTTTGCATGGTGTACACGTTATTGTTGGTATGACTATTATAGCCTTTATGATTCGCTTTACAATTAAAGGTATTATTAACAAAGACAACTATGTTAAGCTGGAAAACGCCGGTTTATATTGGCACCTTGTTGATATAATTTGGATTTTTCTATTTCCGCTTTTCTATCTTATCACTTGAGGTAAATATATATGGAAGAAAATAAAACCCTTACAAAACATTCTCCCGGATACGGAATTTATATATTAGTTTGGTTGGCATTAGTTACATTAACCGCTCTTACTGCAGCCGTTGCCGGAATTAGTTTTGGTAAGTTTAGTATTGTAGTTGCCCTTATTATTGCAATGGTAAAATCTTATCTCGTATTGTCTGAATTCATGCATCTAAAATTCGAGATGAAGGCATTCAGAGTTTTTGTTGTTGTTGCAATCCTCTTCTTTTTGCTGTTAATCGTGCTTTTATTTCAGAATTATTCTTACTATTAAGGTGAAAAAATGTTTGCAGATGCTTCAAATTTTGTTCAATCTGTCGATAATACTTTTATATTCATAGTAGCGGTTTGTGTTTTCTTCCTTGTTTTAATTACCACCTTAATGATAGTTTTTGTGGTTAAATACAATAGAAAGAAAAACAAAAAAGCTGTAAACATTCATGGAAGTGTTCCATTAGAAATTGCATGGACAGTAATACCTACGCTGCTAGTATTAGTGATGTTCTATTTTGGGTGGGAAGGTTATGTCAAAATGCAGGATGCCCCTCCTAATTCGATGATTATAAAAGTTACTGCTCAAATGTGGAGCTGGAAATTTGAATATCCAAATGGCGTTAAATCGGATACTCTTTATGTTCCCATAAATCAGCCTGTTAAAGTGTTACTCCATTCGATGGATGTTGACCATTCATTTTATGTACCTGCATTTAGGATTAAGAAAGATGTAATTCCTAATTATAATAATACTGCATGGTTTAGACCAGAGCAGTTGGGCAAATTTGATATAATGTGTGCTGTTTATTGCGGGCTTCGTCATTCTTATATGTACAGTGCGGTAGTCGTCATGAAGCCAAATGATTTTAAGAAGTGGCTGGATAAGCAAGAAGAAGGTAAGTCGGACGTAGATACTACTTCGAGTAAAATGTAATATGTTATCATTGGCATTGAAAAATATTTCGGGAAAATCTTTTGGAGCTTTGATTAAGGATAAAGTAAATATTGTTATTGAACTTACAAAGTTTAGAATTACTACGTTTGTAACTCTTACAACTGTATTCGGTTTTATATGTGCGACCGGGGAAATGACAAGTTCCATAATCGCTCCTGTTATCGGCGTTCTGTTGCTGTCATCAGGATCGGCAGTAGTCAATCATTTCCAGGAAAGAGATACAGATGTGCTAATGGATAGAACGAAGAATCGTCCTATCCCGTCGGGAAGAATATCTGCTGCAAGTGCTTTATTGATTTCTATAATTCTAATAATTTCTGGCTCGGCGGTTTTATTTTTTGAGGTTGGAACGGGAGCCTTTTTACTAGGACTATTGAATTTGTTTTGGTATAACGGCGTTTATACTCCCTTGAAAAGAGTCTATGCCTTAGCGATAATTCCGGGATCGTTAGTGGGGGCTATTCCTCCGATGATAGGATGGGTAGCTGGTGGTGGACATTTATTAGATTGGCAAATTATTATTTTATCTTTCTTTTTCTTCATCTGGCAGATTCCCCACTTCTGGCTCTTACTTTTAGTTTTTGGTAAAGACTATGAGCAAGCGGGATTTCCGACTCTCACAAAGATATTTAATCACTATCAGCTTGCAAAAATTACTTTTATTTGGATACTGGCGACTGCTGTAACAAGCTTTCTTATTCCATTTTTTGGAATTGTTAAAAGTCCCGTAATTCAATTTACTTTACTACTTCCGGGATTATGGCTTGCAATTAATTCATTCAAGCTGCTTAACGAAACTAAAGGCAGGTACTTGTTCCGTTCAGCATTTATGAATATAAATATATTTGCCGTCGTAGTCGTAATTATTTTATCATTTGACAAACTTTTTATTTAATGAAATTAGTGAGAACTTAAATGAATTTTCTTGATAAGTTAATTATTCCTCTTTCACCCAAGCACATTATGCTGCTCCATTATTTATTAATGCTGACTTTTTCTTTATTCATTCTCTATACCAGCATTTTATTAAGCGGAACGTTTTTTTCATTATACTTTAAGAATAAAGGATTGAGAGAAAACAATCTTAATAAAATTCGGTTTTCAAAAGATATAATGGAAGTTGTTACAATTAACAAAAGCATGGGAATAGTCTTGGGAATTTTGACCCTTCTAACTTCAATTTTAATATTTGTTCAATTATTAAATGCAGGGCAAGCTTCTGCGATTTCTTATCTCTTCACCTCTCTTTTACTTTTGATAATAGGATTGGTTTTAGTATACACTTATTTATATTCACTCAAGTTTACGGAAGTATTTGATGCAATTAAAGGTTTCCGGTCGGAAGACAAATCAATTGAAGATGAAATTTCTGAATTATATTCCGGGAGCCGTCATTTAAGTTCAAGCTCAGGTAAATTTGGTTTTATTTTCCTTTTTATATCAGTATGGTTTTTTATTGCGGGCTCAACCCTTCCTGTTTACCCCGACAAATTTAGTGCCGGTAACATCCTTTCTGTTCTTTTATCATGGTTAGTTATTTCACGGTTTATTCAAACCATCTTTATCTCCGGAGCTTTTACGGGTGCCACATTACTTTTTGTTTTCTTCTATTGGGACGAAGGCAGAAAGTTTAATTCCGAAGAATATAAAAGTATGGTTAGGAGTTTCAGTATAAGACTGACGTTTACTTCGATTATAATACTACCTATTTTCTTGCTGATTAATTTAGTTACACTTCCTAGTGATTCGCTGTCAGCGGCTGTATTCTTTTATTCTAGCGCTGCGTTGGTATTAATATTCTTGGCTTATCATTATCTCTATGTTATGATAAGGAATCAGAATATAAAGTATAGTCTACACATTTTCGTAACAGTTATTGTAGTAATAGTTGCTATCGTAATAAAGGATCAGTTAGCTTTGACTAATGCTAATGAAATGCAGACGGTTGTAATGGGTGCTAAATACGAAGAGGTAATGCAGAAATTAACGGGTGCAAATAAGGCTCCTAAGATTAGCGGGGAAGATATTTACAAGAATATTTGCTCATCATGTCACAGTTTTGATCATAAAGTAGTTGGCCCACCCTACAAACAAACTCTTCCA
>JAJYCM010000293.1 GCA_021778375.1 Bacteroidota bacterium | reverse complement strand
TACTTTTGAAGTTTTCAAAATTTCATCTAGATATTTAAGCTTATGATTAGTAATTTTTTGAAGTTCCATTATCCGGATATTAATATCACCGCTGTCAATAATTTTGTATCCAAGCCTCTCAAGTTTTTCTCTTACCCCGGCAATTCTCAAAGCAGAGGGTCCCATGTCAACGCCTCTTCTATCGGCACCCAAATCCATTGGGAAACCGATAATGTTAATAACATTCGAACGATTTTTTTTCATAATAAAAATATTTTTATCTATATGCAGGTAAATTAAAAAGTTTATGGGTAATACCCAACAGCGATTGGTTATATATTTGTTGAAATATATTCTTATATTTTGAGGCAAAATATTGTCTTTATAGAAATTAAATTTGTTGATTTAAGTCATAAAATGATTGAAAACTTTTTAAATGAGCCACTGATAAACGTTGGAATTTTATCAGAAAAGAAAATTAATTTTGAACTTCATGGCGATTTTAAGGTATACGGATTTAAGCAAACCTTCAGCGGTTCGTTTTCGGCAGAGTCTATTGATAATAAAATCCTATGCAGGAAAGGCTCGGAAAAGATTGAAACTTCAGACGAAATTATCTTTGAGCCGGGCAACGCTTTAGAAGAATCTTTTTTGATAAGAGATGTAACAATTGGGATGAAGTTTCATTGGGAACGAAAAGAGAAAGAACGGTTTAGCGGTGCTCTAAAACTAATATTGGAAGACGGCAGGATTACAGCAATTAACATTTTGCCTATAGAGAATTATCTTGTAAGCGTCATTTCCTCCGAAATGAGTGCAAAGAGTTCAATGCAGTTATTAAAAGCTCATGCAATTATTTCGAGAAGCTGGTTGTTTGCACAAATTGAAAAATCAATAGAAGAAAAGAAGTCTGATTTTCAAATCGAATCAAAATCAGAAGAGGAAATAATTAGATGGTACGACAGGGAAGACCACAAGTTATTCGATGTTTGTGCAGACGATCATTGTCAGCGTTACCAAGGTATTACAAAAATTTTTACCGACGCCACCATACGTGCTGTTAAGCAAACCTCCGGAATAGTTTTAATGAGTGAAAATAAAATTTGCGACGCAAGGTATTCAAAATCTTGCGGCGGCATCTCTGAATCATTCGAAAATGTGTGGGAACCGGTAAAGTTTAGTTATCTAAAGTCGATAATTGATTACAAATTTGAACCGGATAATTTTAATTTGGATTTTTCAAATGAACTGAATGCAATAAAATGGATAAAAGGAAATCCTTCTGCTTATTGTAATACAAACGATAAAAAGATTTTGTCTCAAATTCTTCTTGAATACGATCTGGAGACCTCTGATTTCTACCGGTGGAAAGTCAATTATACTCAAAAGGAAATATCGGAGTTAATTAAGAAAAAAAGCGGGATCGATTTCGGAGATATAATTGATTTAATCCCCGTTAAACGCGGCGCTTCGGCAAGATTAGTAAAAATGAAGATTGTTGGAAACAAAAAAACTTTAACTATAGGTAAAGAACTTGAAATACGCAGATTACTTTCTGCAAGCCATTTGTATAGTTCAGCTATCGTAATTGAAAAATTTGACTTTGTAGAGGGAATTCCGCAAAAATTTTTAATTTACGGTGCTGGCTGGGGACATGGTGTAGGACTTTGTCAAATCGGCGCAGCGGTGATGGCTGCAAGAGGGCACATGTTTGATGAAATTCTTCTTCACTATTTTAAGGATTCTAAACTTAAGAAAATCTATTAACACTATTTATGAAAATTCTTTATTCTTGTCTTTCTAAAAGCTGGGGTGGTATGGAAATGTTTACTCTTACCGCTATCCAGCAGTTATTAAAAAGAAATATTTCCGTAGAGCTTTTATGCATCGCCGAATCTAGAATTCACATTGAAGCTAATAACACCGGAGTAATTATTCACCCGATAAAAATATCGGGCTATATTCATCCTTTTAGCATCCTTAACCTTGCAAGCATTATCCGTCGCAGTAATTATGATTTGATTCATACTCAAGCATCAAAAGACTTGTGGTTGTTGGTACCGGCACTTAAAATTTTAGGGACTAAAATTCCTTTAATCCTAACAAAGCAGGTCGGTTCTTATATTGTAAAAAAGGACAAACTACACAGGTGGATTTACAATCGCTTAGCCTTTGCGCTAGCAATAAGCAATGTCATAAAAAGAAATCTTCTTGAAACATGTCCTTTGACGGAGGATAAAATTCTTCTACTTCACAACGGAATTGATACGGAAAAATTTGATCCTGTAACTGTAAATGCACAAAAAGTAAGGAATGAATTTAAAATTAAAGAAGATGAAACTTTAATAGGTATGATTGCAAGGTTTAGTCCCGGTAAAGGACATGAAGAATTTTTAGAAGCCGCAAAGATTTTAAATGATAAGTATAATAGTCTAAGGTTTATGATTGTTGGTGAAGCAAGCCGTGGCGAAAATAATTATGCCGATATAATAAAACAGCTATCGGGAGAACTAGCAATTAATAATATAATTTTTACCGGTTATAGAACAGATACACCAGAAGTTTTGGCTGCTATGAATATTTTTGTTTTCCCCTCTCACAATGAAGCCTTTGGAATTGCTTTAGCAGAAGCAATGTCTATGGGCAAGCCTTCCGTTTGTTCAAATGCAGACGGCGTTTTAGACATAGCAGTTGAAGGTGAGACTTCATTTTTATTTGAAAATAAAAATGCCGGTGCGCTTGCACAAAAAATTGAACTGTTACTAAAATCTCCGGAGACTATGCGAAGCTTTAGTTTGTCTGCCAGAAGACGAGCAGTCAATTTTTTTGATTTGGAAAGACTAACTGACAGAGTAATTGAAATATATAATTCTTTAATCCAGGCGCAAAAGTAATTTGGCCTGCTTTTCGATTTTAACTGTTAAAACAAAATATTAAGAGAAGAATTTAACCGAAGGTAAAATTATTCTTTGCTCATCAAGTCGCTAATAAACTTCATATTTTCTGATTCGGAATTCGAAATAATAATTTTTATAATTGCCGTTAGCGGAACTGAAAGCAGCATGCCCACAATTCCCCAAATGTAGCCCCAAATTAAAACAGACATAAGAATTAAAAGCGGATTTAGATTTAATCTTTTACCAATCAAATTGGTTTCGATAATATTGAAAAACAGTGTTTGGATAGCAGCAAGAATCAACGCAATGAGAAGTGCATAGGTAATAGATTCGTATTGAAGTAAAGTCATCACAACCGGCAGAACGAGTGCAATTGCCGAGCCTATCGAAGGAATAAAATTGAAAAGGAAAACAAAAAGTCCCCATATAATCGCAAAGTCTATTCCGAAAAGATAAAGTAAAATGGTAATCACAATTCCGGCTGAAAGATTTATTGCAATTTTTAAGATTATGTATCTTTGAATTTGTTTCGTTATAGCCTTAAATGTTTGAGCTAGTTTTTCTTCTTTTTCTTGCCGCTCAACATTTAATTTATCGCTTATCCATTGGTGGTAGTCGTTGTTAGGCTCTCCGGGCGAAGTTTTATATTTCTTTTCTATTTCTTTTAATTCGGGTTTTACTTTTTTAAATACGAACCGATTTTTAATTGCTTCATAAATTGTATTGTGACCTATAACAACAAAAATGGAAAAGAAAAGGACGAACAAAATATTTCCCAATACGCTAAATGTTGAAGAAAATATTCCCC
>JAJYCM010000292.1 GCA_021778375.1 Bacteroidota bacterium | reverse complement strand
ATATACACAACCAAAAATAAGTATTGCAATAATTTTTTTTATCATTTCAATTTCCTCAGCTTTAATCTGGCTTCATTTCCCAAAACATCGCTGTGATGATTCATAAATACCGAGCGATAAATTTCTCTTGCTTTTTTATAATCCTTTAATTTAGCATAACAATCGCCAAGTCTTAAATTAGACTTAGCAACCCATTCCTCATAAGCCGGGAAAACAGTGCCCACAGTGACAAAAGCAGAGATAGCATCCTGAATATTATTTTGCTCAAATAGTATTTCACCTAAATAATATTGTGATTGTGCGCCAATCTCATCAGTTCTTGTTTGTGCCAAATCTTGTAGATATGTAGTTGCGTCGGTATAATCTTTAGCAACCATGTCAATAATGCCTAATTCAAGTTTTGATTTCTCTGCAAAAACGCTTTGCCCATATTCCTGGATAATTGTATTAAATACTTGAGCCGCAGAGCTAACGTCGCTATTATTCGATAATGTCATTCCCTTCATAAACAAAATTTCAGGAAAGCGAAGTTTATCAGGCAAAGTTTTTAATGCCTTATCGAATAACTCAAGTGCAGCAGTATAATTTTTCATTTGGTTATAAATATTTCCCATCTCAATAACTGCAGCTGGGGCGGATTCGCTATTAGGATAGGAATCAAAAACACGTTGGAAATAAAATAACGCATCCTGGTTTTGGTTTAAATTTTCCGCACTCTTCCCTACCCAATAATAAGCCTGAGGCACAAGCTTACTATTCGGATAGTTAGCAATAAATTCTTTATAACTCAACTCGGCATCTTTATAATCCTGAATGCTGTAATAAATATCGCCTTTCTTAAAATAAATTTGGTCTGCCGAGGGCATACCGGGATTTGCGTCAACAAATGAATCAATAAGAGTAATTGCTTTTTCCGGATGGTTCTCAGCAACGTAGCAATACTGAATTCCATTTATCGCATCAAAGACATGCGGTGAGGAGGGAAAATTTGTCATCACATCTTGATAATTTATTATTGCCGAATCATATTGAGCAAGATTATAATAGGAATCGCCGATGGAATAATATAAAACGGGCGCAAGCGAAGAATTAGGATATTTATATAAAGCATTCCTGTAACTGTCAATAGCTTGGGAATAATTTCCTTGCTGAAAATAAATCCAGCCAATAACGTACAAAGATTTATCGGCATATTCTGACCTGGGAAATTTTTCTTGAAGACTTTGAAATTCCTTTATTGCATCTTCAGTTTTATTTGCTTTGTAAAGGGCTTGTGCGTATTGATAATAAGCGTAGGGATTATCGAATGCACCCAAGTCACGCCTAAACATTTCTTTGTAAATTTTACTCGAAGCAACATAATTTTTGCTTCCGTAATAGCTGTCGGCTAATCTAATTCGCGCATCAAGAATTCTTGAGCTTTCGGGGAATTTTTCAACATACTCCGAAAATGCCTTTGCTGCATTATCAAATTCTTTTAGATTAAAATAACAGTAGGCTTTACCATATAACGCAAGGCTACCGACTTCTATATCATCAAAGTTAATTTTATCGTATCTACTTAATGCATCTCGATATTTTCCAAGCGCATAATAACTTTCTGCAAGATAGAAATTAACCTTATTTTTATCAAAGTTCGGTTCACGAAAATTTATATCGGATAAATTAGCTATTGCATTGCCGTACTTGTGCAGAAAAAATTCCGAAGCGCCTAAACCAAGCATCGATCTGTCGATTAATTCTGCCGGAGCTGAAGGAATTTTTATAGCCTCTTCAAAATAGTTGTTTGCTGTTTCATAATTCCTTTTCTCTAATTCAATTTCGCCAAGGAGCATTAACGATTTTGATTTAATTGAACTGTTGGAGTCAGCAGATGAGGTTTTCAAGTATTTCTCAGCCAGATCATAATTCTTTGTATTAAAATAAAGTCCGCCAAGTTGAAACATCACACCATTGACCAATGAGCTGTTCGGAAATCGCTTTGTAAATTCACGGTACAAATTAAATGCTTCCGTTTCCTTACCTGCATATCTTTCTGATTCGGCTTTCCAGTAAAAAGATTTTATAGCAATACTATCTTCACCATCCGAAATAGAATTAAACATCTTGTAGGCGTTTTCATAATGTTTTTGTTGAAAGTAACACCATGCTAAACCATATTTAGCGCTTCGCAAGTCTTTATAGCCAGGATATTTTTCTATAATCTCAATATAGGCTCTTTCAGCCTGCGGGTATTCTTGAAGTCGGTAATAGGAGTTGGCTAATAAATAAATGTCCTCAGAATATTCGTCCGCTGGAAGATTTTTTAATGCAGGATTGTTTAATTCGAGTGTGGCAGAATCATAGTCCTTTACTTTAAAATAACAAATACCGATTCTAATATGTGCAGCGTTTGCAAGCGGGCTATCGCTATGATAAGATAAAAGATTGTCATAATACTTTATCGCACTGTCGTAATCCCCGATCTTTTCATAGATATTTGCTAAAGTATAAATCGAGTAGTCAATATATTTATTGCTAGGATTATTTTTGATAGCATCTTTCAGAAATACAATGGCATCTTCAAGATCATTTTCTTTGGAGTAATCTTCCCCGATCCAATAATAAGCTTGCCCGGCATAGATGCTCGAAGGATATTCATCAATAAGTATTTTAAAACGCGCCCTGCTTTCAGAATACTGACTTGTTTCAAAATAAATAAGTCCAAGTTTAAATAAAGTCTTATCCCTAAAATTTGACCACTTAAAATAATTTACCAAATATTCAAAACCCGCTGCGGCGGCATTCTTTTCCCCTAGTTTTAACAATGCATCTGAAGAAAAATATTTTGCGGTTGAATATAATTCGTCAGTTAAATGGCGTTCAACAAATAATTTTTGAAATAGACGGTTTGCAAGAGCATACTGCCGGGAATTGTAAGCATTCATGGCGTCCGAATATTTATCGGCCGTTGTTTGAGCATTTAAGGAGAAGAGCGATATAGTTACTAAAAATATTATAGAATATATTTTTTTCATTTCATTTCTCAAGGCTACAATTATGGATACAAAATAACCATCTTAAATTAAAAATTTAAAAATAACAAAATCACCGGTTAACCGTAAGAATTCTTTATGTTAATTATTCACATTACTCAAAAATTATTATGGTATAGCACGCCAAGGCGCAAATTAAAGATCAAGAAAAAAGCAAAGATTTTATACTAACTTACTTTTATATTTAAAATTGTATCATTTAAAAATAACAACTCCTTTTGATCTTCATTGTGCCCAAAACAACTATTTTTCAGTCTCCAATAAATAAGGATCCACTAAACAATTGATGAGACGCTATTTATATCTAAAAGTTCCAGGTAAAATCGAATAGATAATCACAAAAATTCATGTTGATAATTTACCATAAAAAAGTTTATCTTTTCCAACGATAATTTAACAATTGATGAAAAGGTTCTTTATGAAAAAATTTTCTTTAATTTTAATATTTTTCTTTTTATTATTTATGCAAAGGACTGATGCACAACTTCTTAAAATTGGTGTGGGCGGCGGGTTGACGTCCTTTCAATCGCCTGCTTTGTACGCAAACGACATTTCCTTAACCAATGGAAATGTAGATGCCTACGGATTAAAGAATAATTATCATTTTGGAGTAGAAGCTAAATTTAATCTGCCTCTATTTCCGATAACGCCGGTAGCTTT